>JALHUB010000029.1 GCA_022865685.1 Dehalococcoidia bacterium
AGGGCAAAGCCGGTCCCGCAAAGCGAAGGGTGCTTGGACGCGCTGCCTCTCTCTGACAGAGGAGACGCACTGCCGCTGGCTTGAGTGCGCCGGCTGCATCTCCGCGTCGACGCGAGCCTGCCAAGGGAAGACTATGGTGAGGTAGTCCCTGTCACGCGAAGCCTCGGATGGCTCCAGCGCGCCGCAACCCGGTGAATGCGCCTCTCCCATCTCCCCCGCCTCCGGGCCAGAGGCCGCTCGCCCGGCTCAGGCCGGAAGAACCGCGACTTCCCAGCCTCGACCAGACCCAAGTAGGTCACGACCATCAGCACCAGGATCGCAAGAAAGCCAGCCGGCAGCGCCGTAAACCCGAGCACGCCTGCCAGAGGCGAGAACGGGAGCACGACACCAACAGCGGCGCAGGCCAGCGTCGTCGCCAGCAGTGGGCGGCTGGGGCGACTGTGGAAGAAGGGAATCCGTCTGGTGCGGATGATGAAGATCACCAGCGTTTGCGTGGCGAGCGACTCAGCGAACCACCCGGAATGAAACAGCGTCTCGCCCGCGTGAAAGACCCACAGCATGACCCCAAAAGTGAGAAAGTCATACACCGAGCTGATGGGGCCGAAGAACATCATGAACTTGCGGATGAAAGCGGTATCCCAGTGCGCCGGATGCTCCAGCAGTTCCTCGTCGACGTTGTCCGTCGGGATGGTCATCTCGCTCACGTCGTACAGCAGGTTGTTGAGCAGGATCTGCGGAGGCAGCATCGGCAGGAAGGACAGCAGGAGAGAGGCGCCGCCGGCGCTGAACATGTTGCCGAAGTTGGACGATGTCCCCATCAGCACGTACTTGATGGTGTTGGAGAACACGCGCCTGCCCTCGACGACGCCGCCCGCCAGAATGCCCAGGTCCTTGTCCAGCAGCACGATGTCGGCGGCGTCCTTGGCCACGTCGGCGCCGGAGTCTACTGAGATGCCGACATCGGCGTCATGCAGCGCCACCGCGTCGTTGACCCCATCGCCGAGAAAGCCGACATCGGCGCCCAGCGTCCGCTGGGCCCGGATGATCCGCGACTTCTGTTCAGGTGTCACCCGGGCGAAGATGGTAGTCGAAGGCAACGCCGCCACCAGCTCGTCATCGCTCAGCGCCTCCAGGGCGGTACCGGTCAGCGTACCAGCGACGGGGATCCCCAGATCGGCGCAGAGCTTGGTCGCCACCCGGTCGTTGTCTCCCGTGACGATCTTGACGGTGATGCCGAGCTTGTTGAGCCGTTCGATGGAAGCGCCGGCGTCGGGCTTCGCCCGATCGACGAAGGTGAGGAACCCGGCGAACAGGAGGTCGTGCTCGTCCTGAGGGCCAATGGTCGAGAGGCCGTCTCCGTCACGAGTCGCCACTGCGATGGTCCGGCTCCCCGCGTCGAACTGGGCATTCAGCAGGGCGCGCACGCTCGGCGGGACCTCGTGGCAGAGGGCAAGCACCGACTCCGGCGCACCCTTCGTTATGACGCGGCGGGCTCCCTTCGGGTCCTGCACCAGCACCGACATCCGCTGACGGTCGTAGTCAAAGGGGGCCTCGGCGAGACGGACGAAGTCCGATGCGCGGGCGTCCGCCGCCTTGGGAGCGTCCCACAGGGCGCGGTCGAGCGGATTTCCGCTGACGGTGACGCCGCCTTCAACCGTCGCTGAGTTGCAGAGCAGCCCGAGTAGCAGTGTCTCATCGGAAGGGCCGCCGGCGGGATCGAGGGCCGCCGAGAAGGTGATCTGACCTTCGGTGAGGGTGCCTGTCTTGTCGGTGAATAGCACCTCCATGTTGCCCAGGTCCTCGATGCTTACGAGCCGCTTGACGATCACCGACTTGCGGGCCAGATGACGGGCGCCGGTCGAAAGGCTGACCGTCACGATGGCGGGCAAGAGCTGGGGCGTGAGCCCTACAGCGATGGCCAGGGCGAAGAGTGCGGAATCGAGAAGCGGCCGTCGCAGTGCGGCATTGATGACGAAGATGGACACGATGAGAACGATCGTGACCTTTACGAGCAGAACGGAGAAATCGCGGAGGCCGAGCTGGAAGCCGGTCTCTTCCTGCGCCTCGCCGAGGCGGATGGCGATGCGACCGAAGGCGGTGTATCTTCCCGTCTGCACTACCACTCCGCGGCCAGCGCCCGTGCGCACCACGG
>JALHUB010000030.1 GCA_022865685.1 Dehalococcoidia bacterium
AGGCGGGGACGGCCAGCATAGAATGGACTTGCCGGATGACGCCGGCGACGCCTTCTTCCAGCGAATCACTCGCTCCCCTCCGAGAGGCGCTATGGGTAACGGATTACCGCCGCAGGTCGAAGCCCGAGGGTTGACGAAGGCCTTCCGCAACAACGGCCGCACCCTCACGGCGCTCGCCGACGTCTCCCTGAGCGTCGCCGCGGGCGAGTTTCTCGCCGTGATCGGGCCGAGCGGCTGCGGCAAGACGACGCTCCTCCGTACCATCGGCGGGCTTCTGGCGCCCACCGCCGGCAGCGTGCGGATCGCCGGCGAGACCCCGGCGGCCGCGGGTCGCGCCAAGCAGGTCGGCTACGTCTTCCAGGACGCCTCGCTCCTGCCCTGGCGCACGGTCGTCGAAAACGTCCGCCTGCCGCTGGAGGTGAACCGTCGCCGTAACGCTTCGACGCACCTGCGCCCGGAGCGCCTCCTGGAGCTGATGCGCCTGGAGGACTTCCGCGACTACTACCCGCGACAGCTCTCCGGCGGCATGCAGCAGCGCGTCGCCCTGGCGCGCACCCTCGTCTTCGACCCGTCGCTGCTGCTCATGGACGAGCCGTTCGGCGCCCTCGACGAGATAGCGCGCGAATCCATGCGCTACGAGCTGCTGCGTATCTGGCAGTCGCCGCTGACTAATGGCGGGAGCCGCAAGACCGTCATCTTCGTGACGCATAGCATCGCGGAGGCGGTGCTCTTGGCCGACCGCGTGGCGGTGCTGACGGGCGTGCCGGGCCGCGTGAAGGCGGTCGTCGACATCGACCTGCCGCGGCCGCGCACCCAGGCGACGGAAGCGAGCGACGAGTTCCAGCGCTACGCGGCGGAGCTTCGCTCGCTGCTGAGGAGCAACTGATCGATGGAACGGCCGCTCGTCGAAGGGGATGCGCGATTGAGTGCGGAGCGACGCGGCATCGAGGCGTCGAAGCCGCTGTCCGTCCCGCTATTGTCGTTCGCCCGCAGCGTCGCGCCGCCGCTATCGGCGCTGGCGGTCGCCGTCGGCCTGTGGGAGGCGTGGGTGCGACTGCGCGGTGTGCCGGAGTACCTCGTGCCGGCACCCTCCGCGATAGCGCAGCGCCTGGCCGAAGACCCCTCGTTCTTCGCGCGACAGGGCGGCGTCACCCTCTATGGCGCGCTGGCGGGCTTCGCGCTGGGGTCGACGATCGCCATCCTGCTGGCTGTGGCGATGGCGCACTCGCGATTCCTGGAGCGCAGCCTGTTCCCGCTGGCTATCATGGTGAAGGTGACGCCCATAGTCGCCATTGCGCCGCTGCTGGCCGTGTGGTTCGGGTTCGGCCTGGCGCCGAAGCTGTTCATCATCGCCCTCATCGTCTTCTTCCCGGTGATGGTGAACGCCGTCATTGGCCTGCGCTCCGTGAACCCGTGGGCGCTGCAATACCTGCAATCGCTTGCCGCCTCGCCGTGGGAGGTCCTCGTCAAGCTGCGACTGCCGAGCGCCCTGCCCTACCTCTTCGCGGCGTTCAAGGTGTCGATACCGCTGAGCGTCATCGGCGCCGTCGTGGCCGAGTGGTTCAGCGGCGAGGAAGGGCTCGGCCGCGTGATCCAGGTGTCGAACAGCAACGTCGACATGCCGACGGCCTTCGCGGCGATCGTCTCGCTGGCGGCGCTGGGCGTCGGGCTGTATCTCATCGTGTCGCTCGCCGAGCGGCGGCTGCTGTCCTGGCACGAATCGGCGATGGACACGTAAGGAGCGTCGAATGAAGAGAACGTGTCTGACATTCGCGAGCATCCTCAGTGTCGTTATGATCGTGGCCGCGTGCGGCGGCGAGGAGAAGGCTGCCGTACAGGAGACTGCCGCGCCCACGCCCGAGCCGCAGAAGATCACGTTCATGGCCGGCTTCAAGCCGCAGGCCAACTTGCCGTTCGTCGGCGTCTACGTGGCGAAGGAGAAGGGCTTCTTCCAGGAGCAGGGCCTCGACGTCGATATCCAGCACTCCTCCGGCAGCAGCCAGCACATCCAGCTCCTGCTCGCCGGCCAGGTCCAGCTCACGACCGCCGACGCCGCCAACGTCCTCCAGCGCATCGCCGACCCCGGCCTGCCGCTCCTCGCCGTCGCCCTCATCGGCCAGACGGGACAGCAGGGATGGGTCACGCTCGCCGGCGCGGGCCTCGACGACCCCGCGGACTGGCGGGAAAAGACCGTCGGCTACCGCAGCACGGTCCCGCCCGACCTGCCGGCGATCCTCGACGCGCGTGGCATGACGCTCGACGACGTGAACGCCCAGAACGTCGGCTATGAGCCGCCGCAGCTCCTCGTCGAGGGCCGCGTCGACGTCTATCCCGTCTTCCTCTCCAACGAGCCGGACATCATCCGGCGCAAGCTCGGCAAGGAAGTGAAGGTGTTCAGCGCCGCCACCTACGGCATGCCCACACTCGGGCTGACGTACGTGACGACGAAGGACTACGCCGCGCAGCACCCGGAGGTCGTCGAACGCTTTCTGAAAGCGGTGCTGCACGGCATCGAGTGGGCGCGCGACAATCGCGACGAGGCGGTGGACATCGTCCTCAAGTACGCCACGGGCGAAGACCGCGAGCATCAGCGCTTCATGCTGGATACGGAGCTGGCGGCGGCGGAGTCGGACGTCACGCGGGAGAACGGCCTCGGCTGGCAGACGGCGGAGCAATGGCAGGCGTTGAGCGCGTCGCTGCGGCAATTCGGCGCCCTCAGCAAGCCGGTCGACGCCAACGCCGCCTTCAGCGACGAGTACCTCAGCGCCATCTACAAGGACGGGCAGCTCCAGTGGCCATAGCCAAGCGCAGCGAGATCCGCGGCCTCTACGTCATCGTCGACCCGCAACAGACGCGCGCCCGCGACCCGGTCGACGTGGCGCGCCTCGCCCTCGCCGGCGGCGCCCGCATCATCCAGTGGCGTGACAAGACCCGCGACAAGGGCGAGCAACTCCCCCAGGCGCAGGCGATTCGCGACCTCTGCCGCGAACGGGGCGCGCTGTTCTTCGTCAACGACCACGTCGACCTCGCGCTCGCCCTCTCCGCCGACGGCGCGCACCTGGGCCAGCGGGACTTGCCGCTACCGCTGGTGCGGCCGTGGCTGCCCGCGGGCTTCCTGCTGGGCGTATCGTCGAACACCGTCGACGAGGCGCGACGGGCGGAGCGCGAAGGCGCGGACTACGTCGGCGTTGGCGCCGTCTTCCCTACTGTCACCAAGAGCGTCGCGCGTCCGGCGAGCCCGGAGCGCCTGCGCGACGTGATCGCGGCCGTGAAAGTGCCGGTCGTCGCGATAGGCGGCATCAACGAGGGGAACATCGACCAGGTCATCGCCGCCGGCGCCGACGCGGTGGCCGTCATCAGCGCCGTCTGCCTTGCGGACGATGTCGAGGGTGCCGCGCGACGGCTAGCGTCTCGCTTCCCATAACCACAACCCCGTAGCCGAGGCTTTCCAGCCTCGGCGGCCCGCGGCGGGTTGTAGCGACAAAACGTAAGGGAGGACTTCAGTCCTCGCGCTCGCCCGGTTCGGGCCCAACGGTCGCAAAACGCCGAGACGGGAAAGTCTCGGCTACGTGTGATTGCAAGAACGGTCGGGCGAGACGCCCGACCTACGCGGATGGGGAATACGAAAACCGCGCGGGGCTGAACGGGGCGAGCGCCTCGTCCGGCGGGCCGCCGATTATTGACCGCGCGACGAGGCGGCCCGTTACCGGCGAGAGCAGGATGCCGTTGCGGTAGTGGCCGGTCGCGACGCTCACGCCCTCCCATCCGGGCAGCGGCCCCAGCAGCGGCAGGCCGTCGGCGGAACCGGGGCGCAGGCCGGCCCAGCTATCGACGGGCGCGAACACTCCCACCCGCGGCGCCAGCGTCGACGCCATCGCCGCCAGACCGCGCAGGCCGGCGGCCGTCGTTCGACGACGGAAGCCCACTCTCTCGACCGTCGCCCCGGCAAAGACAAGCCCGTTCGCCTTCGGCACGAGGTAACCGGCGCTCCCCCAGAGGATGTGTCGCGGCGCGCGCCTCGACGGCAGCGCCAGCATCTGGCCGCGCACCGGGAACACCGGCAGGTCGACTCCCAACGACGCGGCAAGCTTGCCCGTCCAGGGCCCGGCGGCGAGGACGACGTGCCCGGCCGCGAGGTCGCCGTCCGGCGTTCGAACGCCTGTGACGCGGCAGTTGCGCATCAGCAGCCCACTGATGCGCAGATTGCGGCGAAGCGTCGCACCATGGATGGCGGCCGCTCGCGCCAACGCCTGCGTGAGGCGGTCGGCGTTCACCTGGTGCTCCTCCGGCGAGTAGAGGCCACCCCTGACATCCGGCGACAGCCCGGGCTCGAAAGCGCGGAGGTCGTCGGGATTGAGCCAGTGCAGAGGTAGGCCGTGCCTACCGGCAGGCAGGCAGGTCGAGCAAGCGGCAAGGTCGCGCAGGCGCCGCTCTTCCGCGTCGTCGAGGGCGACGCGCAGGATACCCGACGCCAGGTATTCAATGTCGATGCCGGTCTCTTCCCGAAGCGTCGCGGCGAGCGCGGGGAACATTCGCAGGCTCTCCAGGCAAAGCTCCCGGAACGGGCCGGCGTCCTCCACCTCGGCCAGCGGCGCCAGCATACCCGCCGCCGCGCCCGACGCCTCGCCGCCGATCTCGCCGCGCTCGACGACGTCGGCGCGCACGCCCTCGCGGGCAAGACAATACGCGATCGCGCAGCCGACGACGCCGCCGCCAACGACGATCACGTCAGGAAAACGATTCGATGCCATGGGAATCTCGTCAGCCGCCGCCGACCATGCGCACGATCTCGACGCTGTCGCCTTCGCGCACGGTCACGTTTGCGTGCTGGTCGCGCGGCACGACCTCGCCGTTACGGGCCACAGCGACGGTGCGGGGGTCTATTTCCAGCGCCTGCAGGAGGCCGGCCAGGTCGACCTCGGCCTCGATCTCGCGCTGCTTGCCGTTGACGGTGACAGCTATCACGCGCCCGCCTTTGCCCGCTCCATGAGACGGTCGCGCCAGGCCTCGCCCATCGCCTGCGTGAGGGCTTCCGCCGCGGCCCGGGGGTCGTCGGCGCCGCAGATGGCGGAGATGACGGCCACTCCGGCGGCGCCGGCGCGAATCACTTCGCCGGCGTTCTCCGGCGTGATGCCGCCGATCGCGATGACCGGCAGCGGCACGGACTCCGCTATCTCCTTGATTAGCGCCATGCCCACCGGCGTCGCCTTCGGCTTCGACGATGTCTCGAAGACGGGCCCGACGATGACCATGTCCGCGCCGTCGCTCTCCGCCTGCTGCGCGGCCTCGACGCTATGCACGGAGCGACCGAGGAGCGCGTGGCGGCCCAGCACCCAGCGCGCGACCGAAGTCGGCAGGCCCTTCTCCGGCAGTTGCGCGCCGTCGGCGCCGCACGCCTGCACGATGTCGAGGCGATCGTTAATCAGGAGAAGGGAGCGGTTCTTCGTGACCTCGCGCAGTCGCACGCCGAGCGCGAACAGCTCTCCCGCCGACAGGTCCTTCTCCCGGAGCTGCACGACGTTGGCGCCGCCGTCGATCGCCTGCGAAACGACGTCCTCCAACGGCTTGTCGCCGCACACCTTGCGGTCGGTGACAAAGCAGAGACTGGGCAGCCGCAGACGTCCCATCCTGCTGGTCATGAACGTGGTCATCCATTACCTCCAGTCGTCGCCGGACGGCCCGGCACGCCCTCCGCAGGGCTGCTCGCCGCGGCGTAACGTTTCTTGGGGATGCGACCGGCCAGGTACGCCTGTCGCCCGGCTTCGACGCCCTTGCGCAAAGCGTCGGCCATCAACGCCGGGTCGCCCGCTTCGGCAAGGGCCGTGTTCATGAGGACGGCGTCGGCGCCCAGCTCCATCGCCAACGCGGCATCCGACGGCGCGCCGAGGCCCGCGTCCACGACAACCGGCACGCTCGCCTGCTCGACGATGATGCGGACCTCTTCCGCAGTCAGGATGCCCTGGCCGGAGCCGATGGCCGAGCCGAGGGGCATGACCGTCGCGCAGCCGGCCTCCTGCAGTCGACGCGCCAGCACCGGGTCGGCGTGGATGTACGGCAGCACGACGAAGCCCTCACCTACGAGCGTCTTGGCGGCCTCGAGCGTCGCGATGGGATCGGGCAGGAGATACTTGGGGTCCGGCACGACCTCCAACTTCACCCAGTTGGAGCCGGTCACCTCGCGACCGAGCCGCGCCGTGAACAGCGCCTCCTCGACGGTCCGGCAGGCGGCGGTGTTCGGCAGGATTGTGTACTTGCTCCAGTCGATGAAGTCGAGGAGCGTCTTCTTGCCCGGGTCGTCGAGATCGAGGCGGCGGATCGCCACCGTCACGATCTCCGCGCCCGACGCGTCGAGCGCCGCGACCATCTCCTCCGGCGTCCGGTACTTGCCGGTCCCGACGAGGAGCCGCGACCGGAACCTCTTGCCCGCAATCTCCAGGTAGTCTTCCATCGTTCGTGCCTCTTCTAAGCGACGCCGCCGCGCGACACCCCTGAACCTTCCGCTAAGCCCTCCGCCAGCCGAAGGACGTTCGGCCAGACGTTGTAGCGGCCGACCTCCTCCGGTGACACCCAGGCGAACTTGACGACCTCCTCGCTGGGCGCGAAGTCGTCGCCCGACAGCGAAGCCCTGTAATGCATCAGGATGAAGACCGCGCCCTCCGGTCCCGCCCAGTCGATATCCACGCTGTGCGGCGCAACGATCTCGCACTCTGCGCCCAGCTCCTCGAACACCTCGCGACGCAGCGTCTCCTCCGCCGACTCGCCCTTCTCCACGAACCCCGAAGGCAGCCCCCAGCGGCCCCAGCGGTCTTCGAGCAGCAGCAGCCGCCCGTCGCGGACGACGACCGCTGCCGCCGCGAGGATTGCCGTGTACTTGGGGTAGGCCAGCTCCATCAGGCGTCCCCTTCCGGCGGCGCTTCCTCGCTCATCTGATGGCTGATGCGCATGGGGCAGAACTTGGGCCCGCACATCGAGCAGAAGTTGCCCGACTTCGGGTAGCCTTCGGGCAGGCTCTCGTCGTGCATGCGGCGCGCCGTCTCCGGGTCCAGCGATAGCGCGAACTGCCGCTCCCAGTCGAAGGCGTAGCGGGCCCGCGACATGGCGTCGTCGCGGTCGCGCGCGCCCTTTCGCCCGCGGGCGATGTCCGCAGCGTGGGCGGCGATCTTGTAGGTCACGACGCCTGTCTTCACGTCCTCCAGAGTCGGCAGGCCCAGGTGCTCGCGCGGCGTCACGTAGCAAAGGTAACTGGCGCCCGCATGAGCCGCCAGCGTCGCACCGATTGCCGACGTGATGTGATCGTAGCCGGGCGCGACGTCGGTGACCAGCGGCCCGAGGACGTAGAAGGGCGCGCCGTGGCAGACCTCCTGCTGGCGCTTCACGTTCATCTCGATCTGGTCGAGCGGGACGTGGCCGGGGCCTTCGATTATCACCTGCACGTCCTTCGCCCAGGCGCGCTGCGTAAGCTCGCCCAGCGTCTCCAACTCGGCGAACTGCGCCGCGTCGCTGGCGTCGATGAGCGAGCCCGGGCGCAGGCCGTCGCCGAGGCTGAGCGTCACGTCGTACCGGCGGGCGATGTCGCACAGCTCGTCGAAGTGCTCGTAGAGCGGGTTCTGGCGATTGTGCCGCACCATCCACTGCGCCAGCAGCCCGCCGCCGCGGCTGACGATGCCGGTGACGCGCTTCCGCGCCAGCGGAACGTGCTCGCGCAGAATGCCGCAGTGCACCGTCATGAAGTCGACGCCCTGCTTCGCCTGGTGCTCGATCATGTCGAACAGGTCCTCGACGGTCATGTCCTCCGGGCGCTCCAGCTCCGCCGCGACCTGGTAGATGGGCACCGTGCCCACCGGCAGCGGGCTGGCCCTGATAATCGCTTCGCGGATGGCGTCGATGTCACCGCCGGAGCTGAGGTCCATCACCGTGTCGGCGCCGAAGCTCACCGACACCTGCAGCTTGCACAGCTCCTGCTCGATGTCCGACGACAAGGCGGAGTTGCCAATGTTGGCGTTTATCTTCACGCTGGCGACGCCGCCGATGCCGATGGGGCTGAGGCCGGCGTGGTTGACGTTCGCCGGTATGGCGAGCCGGCCCGCCGCGACCTCCTGTCGAACCAACTCCGGCTCCAGCCCTTCCTTCTCCGCGACGACCCGCATCTGCTCGGTGACGATGCCGCCGCGGGCATAGCTCATCTGCGTGCCTGTTCCGTTGTGAGTCCCTTTCGACATGTCAGGCCTCCCGGCTTTGTCTCACAATTACCAGCGTACCATCGCCGGCTCAGCGGCGGGCAGGATGCCCGCCCTACGCGGAGACGTCCTGCCAGTAGCGGAAGAAATGATGCACAGGCCAGTGCCCGTGACCCAGCGGATAGGACATCTGCATCGCCTTCGTCACGTATGCCTTCGCCATCGCCACCGCCTGTCGGGGTGCGGAGCCCTTCGCCAGCGACGCCGCAATCGCCGCCGCGAAGGTGCAGCCGGTGCCATGCGTATTCTCGGTGTCGACTCGCGCCGCCGCGAAGTCGTGATAGTGCTGCCCATCGTAGAAAAGGTCGATCGCGGGCCCCGTCGCGTCGCCGCCCTTGATGACGACGTTGCGTGCGCCCATGTCGACGATCTCCCGCGCCGCTTGCCGGATGTCTTCGGGACCATCGAGACGGCGTCCGACCAGCGCCCCCGCTTCGTCGACGTTAGGCGTGACGACGAGGGCCAGCGGCAGCAGCCTCTCGCGCAGGGCATCGATGCCGCCGTCCGCGAGCAGCGCGCGCCCGTCCGACGCCGCCAGCACGGGGTCGAGCACGAGCTGCGTCAGGCCGTACTCTCGCAGCTTCGACGCGACGACGTCGATGACGGCGGCGCTGCCGAGCATCCCCGTCTTCACCACGTCGGCGCCGATGTCGTCGATGACGGCGTCGATCTGCGCCGCCACAATCTCCGGCGACGTCGCTTCGATGCGGCGGACGCCCTGCGTGTTCTGGGCCGTAATCGCCGTGATGACCGACGTCCCGTAGACGCCGAATGCGGCGAACGTCTTCAAATCGGCCTGGATGCCGGCCCCGGCGCTGGAGTCGGAGCCGGCGATTGTCATGACCGTCTTCACGGATATGCCTCGCGCAAAACGAAAAGCGCCAACCGCCGACGGGACGGGTAGCGCTTCAACCAACGTTTCCGCTGCTCCCTACGCCGGCATTACCCGGGTCAGGTTCAAACGGTCGGTGGCGGGCGGCCACCCTCTCAGCCGGGCCTGTCCCTCCAGGGAAGGACTCCCCCAGCTCCCGAAAGCCTTGCTAGACACCATCATACTCCATCGCGACGAGCGCGACAATTCAGCGCGCTGGCGGGCAGTGGGTCAGTTTGAATCAGGGCGACGGAGCGGGCAACCGAGACCCTGCGCTAGTTGACAAGACTAGCCGTAGCGGCTATTCTTGCCCCGTTAACCTTTCTTGGTGGCGCGAGTGGCACGCTTATTTCCCCGCTGTGCCAATGGAACCTTTTGGCTTCTCAAGCGTTATTGTGAAATGGGACGGCATAAGGTGATATGCCGGTTCTGTTTCGCGCTATTGACGCACGAGATGGCACTGAGGTGACTTGCGACAAGCGTAATTGGGAACGACATATTGCGTTTGAACATCCTGAAATGGCGGGGCAGATGGAGGCTGTGCGGCGAACCATCGAAGAGCCCATGTCGATCTATCAGATTCCGGCACACCTCCAGCGTCAGGCGTTCTTTAGGCCATCTGATCTTCCTCCGCATTTCAACCATGGATTCATCCGTGTTATTGTCGAGTATAATATAGGTAGGATATCTCGGAGAAAAGAAGGCAGCGTGGTCACCGCTTTTCACACTCTTTCGGGACCGAAACGCGGCGAGGTGATGATATGGCCAACCTAGCGCAAGAGCCAACAGCAGATTTGCCAATGCCTAGGTTTGAAGAGTTCGACCCTAGCAAGTTTGGCATGGTATACGACAAAAGGCACGACACCCTGTTTATCAGGAGTGCGGTGCCGCGTCCAGCTACCTCAGTTGACCTCGATGGCGAAGTCTGGATGAGGATGGATCCACTTACTGGGGAGATTCTTGGTTTTGAAATCGAGGATTTCGTACGAGTGTTCCTCGCGAGGCACCCTGATATAGCAAATGCATGGCGCGAGGCTCACGGACGGCACCACCTAGTTCGGCAGCAGGAATCTCTAGTCGCCATTATCATCAACTGGATTCG
>JALHUB010000031.1 GCA_022865685.1 Dehalococcoidia bacterium
AGAGCCGCGCCCAGATGCAGCTCCTGCCGCGGACGCAACCGCGCTCGCTGGAGGACCTGACGCAGGAGGTGGCGATTGTCCGTCCGGGGCCCATCGTCGGCAAGGCGGTGAACCCGTTCGTGCGGCGAAAGCAGGGGAAGGAGCCGGTCACGTATGACCACCCGTCGCTGGAGGCGGCGCTGAAGGACACGCTGGGGGTCGTCGTATACCAGGACCAGGTGTTGCAGGTGGCGATGGCGCTGGCGGGCTTCACCGCCGGCCAGGCCGAGGCGCTGCGACGGGCGATAAGCCGCAAGCGCTCGCGGGAGGCGATGCAGGGCTTCTGGCAGCAGTTCCGGGAGGGCGCGCTGGCCCGCGGCGTCGACGAGAAGACGGCGCGAGACGTGTTCGACAAGCTGCTGGGCTTCGCGGAGTTCGGCTTCCCGAAGAGTCACTCCGCCGCCTTCGCCGTGCTCGCCTATCAGTCGTCGTGGCTGAAGAAGTACTACCCGGCCGAGTTCTACTGCGCCCTGTTCAACGCCCAGCCGATGGGCTTCTACGCGCCGCACGTCTTCACGAACGACGCGAAGCGACACGGCGTGAGCATCTTGAACCCCGACATCAACCTCAGCGGCGCCCGCTGCACCGTCGAAGACGGGCCGGAGGGCGACGCCGTGCGGGTAGGCATCGGCTACGTGCGCGGCATCGGCGAGAAGGCGGCGCAGGCGGTTGAGGAGGAGAGGCGTCGCAACGGGCCCTACGGGTCGATATGGGAGCTGATGAACCGCACACATCTCTCGCAATCGGCTGTCGAGAACCTGGCGTCGGTGGGCGCCTTCGAGTCGCTGAACGCTAATCGACGGGCGCCGATGTGGGAAGCCGGGCTGGTCACGCGGCCGCGCGGCGGGCAGATGGCGCTGCCGCTCGCCATCGAGCAGGACATGGTGTCGCTGCCGGACATGACGGCCTGGGAGCGCATGGCGGCGGAGTACGAAAACCTGGGGCTTTCGCCCGCGCAGCATCCGCTGGCCTTTGTGCGACGGGGCCTGCACGAGGGCATCGTGTCGAGCAGGCACCTCGACAGGCTGCCGGACGGGGCCATGGTGGAGATAGCGGGGCTGGTGGTCTGTCGCCAGCACCCGATGACGGCGAAGGGGTTCGTCTTCCTGCTGCTGGAGGACGAGTTCGGGCTGGCGAACGTGGTGGTGAAGCCGGGGCTATACGCGTCGACGCGGAGCATCATCCGAACAGAGCCGTTCCTGCTGGTGCGCGGGCGCCTACAGAAGCGGGAAGGGACGTTGAACGTCGTCGCGGAGCGGTTCAGCGCGCTGCGGATCGACGCGTCGCTGGTGGCGCCGCCGGCGCACAACTTCCGCTAGCTTCACTGCCTACGGCGTTGGCTCGTACGTGCCGGTGTGCAGCATGCGCGCCACGCGATTCCCCGCACCGTCGACGGTTACGACGCGCTGCGTGATGTAGAAGCGTCCCCTCTTCTCGAAAGCATCCTCCACGACGCCCCAGGTGTAGAGCGTTTCTCCCAGGCGGGCCGGGCCGACCCACTCGGTCGCGCTGCTCGTGTGGATGACGACCGCGTAGAGATGGCTGCGCCAGAGGAGGTGGAACGGCGCGCCCGCTATGAAGTTGGGAGAGATGAGGCCCCGCGAGCGCAACTCCTGCGCGAGGGGAGTCCCTTCGAGGCCGGAGTCGGCGATGAAGCGATCGAGGCCTTCGCGGTCCATGCTCCGTTCGTCCGGCGTGCGCAGGAGCTCGCCTTTGAGCGAAACGTCCTTAGCCAGCGTCTGTGGCTCTACACCGCTGCCGCGCTCGAGGCCGTCTTCGCGGATCGATTCGCGGTAGGGGCCGACGACCGCCTCCGCGCGCAAGCCGTCGCAGAGCAGGTTGACCCGCCAGTCGTCGCCGTCGATAGGCTCGGCAACGACCGTCAGCTCCTCGCTGTCGAACACGGGCGCCCGGAAGTGGATTTCGCCGTAGCCGTGCTCCAGCCAGTCGCCGCCCATGAGCCTGACAGCGGCGTCCGACGCGTAGGCGTATAGCGTGACGCCTGCGACAAGACCGCCGGGATAGCCGAGCGAGCGGGCGTAGTCGTCGCGATGGATCGGGTTCGGGGAGTCCGGCTGGTCGTTTCGCGCGACGAGACGGTACTGCAGGCGTTGTCCCGCTCTTGTCATCGCTTCCGGCCTCTGCTGTCGGGCACCGACATCGGGCGCGCGCCCTTTTCAGCCACCAAGCCGCCAGAAGGCCCCGGTTCTCCCCAGCTTGATCAAGGTAGCCACCCATTCGCCTGCCAACTGCGGTATGCGGGGCAGGTAGTCAGGGGCGAGGCGCTCTCGGAACATGCCCCCTCCGAACAACTGGGCGTAGTCTCTGAGCGGCATCGTGCCGTCGGCGCTGCCGGCATCGTACTGGGTCCAGTCGCGAACGTGCTCTTCCGACCGGAAGAGGTTCATGCCGCTTCAGGCGAAGGCTATGTTCTCTGCCCAACGGGAGAACGGTACGTTGACGTGGCCGACGATAGAGGGCGGCGAAGCTTCCAGGATTTCGCCGTCTCGCATACGCACTCGTATCGGTTCATTGCAGTTCAGACAGGGGCAGTCGATCTGGACTTGCTTGCCGGGATAGAGCCAGCTGACCGCCAGCGACTCAAACCCTCACTGCCCGTACCATTTCTGCTGGCCGTCCACAGATATCAGGTACTGTGTGGGAATGTTGGAGAACGGCGCGAAAGACGCGATGTAGTCGGTGCCCGGTTGGAGCCAAAGGCCAGGCACGCCTGCATTTTCCAGATCGTGCAATGCAACGCGAGCCTCCTCTGGAGAGAGGCTCATCTCCTTGGCTAGCTCCGTATAGTGCGGTGCGCGACCGTCATTGACCAGACGACTCATGATGGTGTGATACATCCGTGCCAGAAGCTGGGGTTCTGCCATAGTGCACCTCCTTCGCCCTCAAGCCCTGGAGATTACCGAGATGCAGACCATAGCACAACACGCGGCGACTGTACAGATGGCCGCCCGCTGTAGGAGGGAAACGCCGCCCCGGCGAGGAACAAGCGCCGCTCGCTACTCGTCGACGGGGGCGGGAGCGCCGTCGCGGAACCAGGTCACGGGACGGTACTCGCGCGCTACCATGCCCTCCTGCTTGAACTTCGGATAGCCCAGCGCAAGCGACGACATCAGCTTCCAGGGCGGTGCGATGCCCAGCTTCTCCGCCAGCGGCGGTATCTGGCCGGCGACGGTCACGAACCCGATCCAGCAGGCGCCGAGCCCCAGCGAGTTGGCGACGAGGTTCATGTTCTGCCCGCAAATACCGATGTTTATGCCGCCGGCGCTTATCCCTCGCTCGTCCTCGAGTATGAGGATGACGACCGGCGCAGCGAGCAGTACCGGGCCGTAGCGTTTGGCGATGGAACCCATCCCGCCGATGGCTAGGCGCGGGTCAAACGTCCCGGGGGTCTGCGGCGCCAGCTCGAAGCCGGCGGCGAGCTGCTTCACCAGCTCGTCGTCCTTGTACATCGCGTTGATCATGTTGACGCCGCCCCAGACGCCCTCGTTGATCTCGTTCATCAGGGCCTTGTCGGTGAGGACGATGAACTTCCAGGGCTGGCAGTTGCCGGCGCTGGGCGCGAACCGGCCGGCCTCCAGCACGCGCCGGACCAGGTGCTCAGGCACGGGCTTGTCCTTGAAGTTGCGGACGCTGCGCCGGTTCAAGACCGCCTTCTCGATGGCTGTCCACTCGCTCGCGTTGCCGCCGGCGTCCAGCGGCTTCATCGGCGGCTTCGCTTCGAGGGGGTGCGGCGCCGTGGCGAAGTAGCCGGAATCGACGTGGTAGGTCTCGACGATGGAGATGGCGTTCCGCGGGCAGGCAACCATGCAGTTGCTGCAACTGAAGCAGTTATGATCCGCCACCAGGCGCGGCTCCTGGCCATCGACGAGCTCCCAGGCCCGGAATGGGCAGTTGTCCCAGCACAACTGGCAAGAGGAGCCGCGGGGTCGCGTGCACTTCTTGGGGTCCGACCTCATCACCCCCATGTGGACGCCTTCCGGCCGAAAAATCGCTTCGAAGTCTTCCCAAGGCATCTTGATCCTCCTTGTGAGTCCGGGCCGACCTTGTGTGAGAGATATGTTAGATCGCCGGGCCTTTGGTGCGAAAGCCCTCTGCCGCAATAGGAGACATGGCGGGCGGGCAGTCGCGTATAATGGGGGCACAAACGCCTTCCATTCAGCGGGTGAGATCGTATGGAACGACCCTTCCCGTCTGCCGGCACCGTCACCCTCATGGGCTCGGGAGAGCTCACGGAGTCGATGACGCGGGTGCACCAGTGGGTCGTTTCGCGCATTCAGGGCCCCGTCGACGCCGTCTTCCTCGACACGCCCGCCGGCTTCGAGCTCAACGCGGACGGCATCTCCGAGAAGGCCCGCAGCTATGTCCGCCGTTACGTCGGCGTCCCCTGCGCGCTCGCGACGTTCAAGTCGCGGGAGAAGGCGACCGATGCCGAGCTGCGGAACGCGGTGAGGAAGATCGAGGGCGCCAACTACATCTTCGCCGGGCCGGGCAGCCCCACCTACGCCATCCGCAACTGGGCGGGCACGCCGCTTATCGACGCGGTGGCGCGTGGTGTCGACGAAGGCTCGCATCTCGTGCTGGCGAGCGCGGCGGCAATCGCCAGCGGCCACTACTCGCTACCGGTGTACGAGGTCTATAAGGTCGGCGCCGACCCACACTGGGTCGAAGGCCTCAACCTGTTCGCGCCGTACGCCCTCGACCTGACGATCGTCCCGCACTGGAACAACTCGGAGGGCGGGACCTATGACACGCGCTTCTGCTTCATGGGCAAACCGCGCCTCGACGCCCTGGAAGCGCTCCTACCCGAGTGGACGGTGATCCTCGGCATCGATGAGTACACCGCCTGCATCCTTGTCCTCGGCGAAGACGTGTGTCGCGTGATGGGCGCCGGGCAGGTGACGGTCCGCCGTCCGCGAGGCGTCGACAAGGCGTATCCCGCGGACAGCTCGTTCAGCCTGGACGAGCTGCGCAGCGAGGCGATGTCGCTCAGCGCGCCGGTGCTGCAGGCGGCCGTCAAAGAAAGTGCCGCCCAGGCAAGCGAGGAGCTGGCGCACAAGGTCGGCGAAGCGGAGCGCACGCTGGCGGCGCAAAAGGACGGGCGATCGGACAGCGAGATCGCCGGCCAGGCGTTTGAACTGGTACAGGCCATCGAGCGGGCGGAAGCGAGCGGCGCCGGCGGGGAGGCGGTAAAGCAGGCGCGGACGGAGTTGAGAAGCCTCGTCGACCTCTGGGGCAGGGAACTCGGCGCCTCCGGCGGCGACCTCGTGGCGAACTTGGCTCCGTTCGTCGAGCTTCTCATCGACCTGAGGGCGAAGCTGCGGGCCGCCCAGCAATGGGCCCTCGCCGACGAGCTTCGCGACCGTCTCGTCGCGCTCGGCATCGCCCTCGAAGACACGCCCGGCGGCACAAACTGGAGAAAGCGCTAGACTGCGCTAGGTCCGCGCCAGCTCTCTCACCCGTGCGAAGATTCCGTCGAACATCTCCTGCGTCAACGTCGACGTGAACGTGTTGCGCTGACTCGGGTGGTATGAGCAGAGGACGGTGCGCCCGTCGGGCAGGGACCACTCGACGCCGTGGCCGAACGGCGGGCGACGCCGCAGGCCTGCCTGCCGGTAGGCACGGCCAAGGGCAAGCGACAGGGCGTCGTAGGCGAAACGCCCCAGCGGGACGATAACGCGCAACTCCTGGAGGAGCGCCAGCTCGCGTCGAAGGTAGGGGTTGCAGTTGTCGCGTTCCTGCGGCGCCGGCTTGTTGTCAGGAGGGGCGCAGCGCACGGCGGCGGCGACGTAGGCGCGCTCGAGGCGGAGGCCGTCGTCGCGGCTGACGCTCGTGGGCTGATTGGCGTAGCCGGCGCGGTACAGGGCGGCGTACAGCCAGTCGCCGGAGCGGTCGCCGGTGAAGATGCGTCCTGTGCGGTTGCCGCCGTGGGCCGCGGGCGCCAGGCCGAGGGCCATCACCTCCGCGTGCGGGTCGCCGAGACCGGGGAGAGGGCGTCCCCAGTAAGTCCAATCGCGGAAGGCGGCGCGCTTCTCCTGCGCGACTTTCTCCCGCCACCAGACCAGTCGGGAGCACTTGCGACAGGTCACGATGTCGTCGTAGAGCTTGTCCCAGGAGTCCACGAGTTCAGTGTAGCATCTCGAACGGTTTTTTCATCACGTCATTTTCATGCCGATGCCCGTCCAACTCACGCGCTCTTCACGTCGCTCGGTGACAATGCAACAAGCAGTGACAAACGCTTTGGCCGTTACGCTCGACATGGATTAAGACCAGCCATAGAGAGCCGGCCGGTCGGGCGACGGTGGGGTTGACAAACGGCGGCCCGGCACTATGCTGGTCTTAGGGGAGACGTGCGAGACTCCTCGCCGTCTCCCGTCTTATTGTGGCGCAGAGCGGAGCGTCGGCCGGCGGCAATGAGGCTTAAAAGGAGGTGCGGGAATGAGCGTTCAACTGTCGGAGAGGGCTCAGATGCTCATCCGGGCGAAGAACCTCGGCAATATCGCTACCCTGATGCCCGACGGCTCGCCGCACGTCGTGCCCGTTTGGGTCGACCTCGATGGCGACGACATCTTGGTCAACACCGCTGAAGGGCGCCAGAAGCTGAAGAACGTCCGTCGCGACCCGCGCGTGGCGCTTGACGTGGTGAACAGCGAGAACCCGTATGAGATGGTGACCCTGCGCGGACACGTTGTCGAGGTGACCAGCGAGGGTGCCGACGCTCACATCGACAAGTTGGCGAACAAGTACCTCGGGCGGGACCGCTACCCGTTTCGACAGCCCGGCGAGCAACGCGTCATCATACGCATCGAGCCTGAGAGGGTGAGCGACTACCGCTGACCGGCGGCTGCGGCTTTCGAGGCGCGAGAATGCTGAACAGACTGGCGAACGAGACGAGCCCCTATCTCCTTCAGCACAAGGACAACCCTGTTGACTGGTACCCCTGGGGCGAGGAGGCGTTCGCCCGCGCCCGCACCGGGGACAAGCCGGTGTTTCTCAGCGTCGGCTACTCCTCCTGTCACTGGTGCCACGTGATGGAGAAGGAGTCGTTCGAGGACCCGGAGATAGCGGCGCTGCTCAACGAGAACTTCGTGAGCGTAAAGGTGGACCGCGAGGAGCGGCCGGACGTCGATGCGATCTACATGCGGGCCGTCCAGGGCATGACGGGCCAGGGCGGCTGGCCGATGTCCGTCTTCCTGACGCCCGACGGCGAGCCCTTCTACGCCGGCACCTACTTCCCGCCGAGACGGCAGAGCGGAATGCCCTCCTTTCGCGATATCCTGGCTGCTGTCCTCGAAGCGTATCGCGAGCGTCGCGACGACGTGCGAGCGGCGGGCGACAAGGTGGTCGCCTACCTGGAGAGCCAGAACCGGCCGGCCGTCGCAGCGCACGAACTATCGGCGGGCGTCATGAATGCCGCTTACCGCGCGCTGGCGGCCACCTTCGACGCCGAGCACGGCGGTTTCGGGTCCGCGCCGAAGTTCCCTCAGCCGCTGGTGGACGAGTTCCTCCTTCACTACTGGCATCGCATGGGCGAGGTGCGGGCCATCGCGATGGCGGAGATCACGGCTAACATGATGGCCCGCGGCGGAATCTACGATCAGCTCGGCGGCGGCTTCCACCGCTACGCGACCGACCCTGCGTGGCAGATTCCCCACTTCGAGAAGATGCTCTATGACAACGCCCTACTCGGCACGCTCAATCTGCACATGTGGCAGGCGACCGGCAAGGACCTATTCCGCCGCGTGACGGAGGAGACCCTGGCCTACGTCGAGAGGGAGATGCTCCACCCCAGCGGCGCCTTCTACTCGTCGCAGGATGCGGACAGCGAGGGCGAGGAGGGTAAGTTCTTCGTTTGGGACGCGGCAGAGGTGGACCGGCTGCTGCGGCCGGAGCTGAGCCGTGTCGCCCGGGCCTACTATGCGATAACCGACGAAGGCAACTTCGAGGGTCGCAACGTCCTGTCGACTCCTCTGGCGGACGAGGAGGTTGCGGGGCGACTCGACCTGCCCGTTGAGGAACTGCGAGAGGCGCTGCGGGAGGTGCGAACACGGCTGTGGGAGGCGCGGGAGAAGCGGGTGCGGCCGAATACCGATGACAAGGCAATCACGTCGTGGAATGCGCTCATGCTGAAGGCGTTTGCCGAGGCGGGATCGGCGCTGCCCAATCGCGCCTTCGTCCGCGTGGCGGAGCGCAACGCCGAGTTCATCGTCGGCTCACTGCTCAGCGACGGACGCCTATCACACACGTGGAGGGCGTCGGACGGCGGCGGCCGGGCGAAGATCGACGGCTATCTTGAGGACTACGCCTGCGTGGTCGATGGTCTGCTGACGCTATATGAGGCGACGTTCGACTATCGCTGGGTGACGCAGGCCGTCGAGTTCGCCGGGCGCATGATCGACCTCTTCTGGGACGCGGAAGAGGAGGCGTTCTTTGACACGGCGGGCCATGCCGACCGGCAGGCAGGCGACCGCAAGCTTCTCGTCGTGCGGCCGCGCAACGTGTTCGACAGCTCGTATCCATCGGGCGCCTCGACTGCCGCGCTGGCGCTCCTCAGACTGGCGGTCTTCACCGGCGAGAAGGAGTTCGAGCGCTACGCTGTAAGGTCGCTGCTTTCGGTCTACGGGCTCATGGGGAGCGTGCCCTCGGCCGTACCGCGATGGCTGGCGGCGCTGGATTTCCACCTTTCGAAGGTAAAGGAGATCGTCGTCATCGGGCCGCGGGAGGACCCCGCAACGCAGCGCCTGCTCGGCGTCGTCTACGACCGCTATCTGCCGAACAAGGTGGTTGCCGGGGCCGAAACGCCGCCCGAGAAGCCGCCTTCTCCGCTGCTGGAGGGCAGAATCCCCATCGGCGGGCAGCCGACAGCCTATGTCTGCGAAGACTATCGCTGCACGCTTCCCTCTACTGAACCGGAGGGCCTCGCCGCGCAATTGGGCTTCAGGGTGCGGAGTTAGCAGGGCTGCTGAAAAGGGTCCGTGCGGTGCCCGTCGGCGGGCGGGCCTTCGGATCTACCTGCGAGTTGAACGCCGAGACTGGAAAGTCTCGGCTACGTGTTTGTTGACGTGCGGCTGAGCCGGTTCGCCTCCAGGTGCCGCCGCAGCGCCCGGTTGAAGAGCTCCGGCCTCTCCCACTGCGGCGAGTGCGAAGCCTCCGGGATAACCTCCAGCGACGCGTTCGGTAGTAGCTCCGCGAGGCGGCGAGACGCTTCGACGAGGGCGGGCGCGTCGAGGTCGCCCCAAATCACGAGCGTCGGCGTGGTAATCGATGTTGCGCGCTCGGCAGCGCCCTCCCAGTCGACAAGGCCGTGCGCGGCGCCGATGAAGGCGTCGGCGGACATGCGTGCCAGGCGTTCGTCCACCTCTCGTAGTCGCTCCGGCGGCATGTGCGGCGGAGTCCACGGCAGATCGAGCGCCGCGGCTGCGGCCATACCTTCCGTCCGGGCGAGGTGCAGCCGCTTCGCGCGGAACTCAAACATCTCGTCGTTCGCCGGCAGGTCAAACTTGAGGGCGGTATCCTCCAGCGTCAGCGACAGCAGCCTCTGCGGCGAGCGCAGGGCGATCTCCTGGACGATGGCGCCGCCCATGGAGTGACCGGCCAGGTGGTATCGCGCGAAGCCCGCCTCGTCGATCAGCGCCTCGATGTCGGCCGTCATGAGGGCGATAGTGTAGGCGTGACGGTCCACAGGCGCCTCGGAGCGGCCGTGTCCGCGCAGGTCCATGACGAGTACGCGGTAGTCGCGGGCGAACTCCGCTATCTGCAGCCGCCAGTCCGTGATGTCGCCGGTGTAGCCGTGGACGAAGACCAGCGGGTCGCCGGCGTCGCCGTGGCGCTCGTAGTAGAGCCTGACGCCGCTGACGGACGCAAAGGGCATGGTATTCCTCCGAGATCGATGCGAGCCTTCGCCAATTCTA
>JALHUB010000032.1 GCA_022865685.1 Dehalococcoidia bacterium
AGGAGGAGCCGATTGTAGAGGAAGCGGCGGAGCTGGAGACAGCCGCCGCGGAGGAGATAGCGGCCTCAGAGGAGGAAGAGGCACCGTCGGAGGAGTCCGCTGCGGAGGAGAAGGCCGAGGCGGCGGAAGAGAAGGCCGCAGAGGCGGAGGCGCCGGAGGCCGCGACCGAAGAGGTCGCCGCCGTAAAGGAGGAGCCGATTGTAGAGGAAGCGGCGGAGCTGGAGACAGCCGCCGCGGAGGAGATAGCGGCCTCAGAGGAGGAAGAGTCACCGTCGGAGGAGCCCGCTGCGGAGGAGAAGGCCGAGGCGGCGGAAGAGAAGGCCGCGGAGGCGGAAGCCGCCGAAGCTATCGAGACGGTGACCGCGGAGGTAGCGGAAGCGGTCGAGGAGGCGGCGGAGGAGGACGTTGCGGCTGAAGAGGCCGAGGCTGAGGCCAAGGAGGCGGTCGTCGAAGAGGCGGTCGAGATGGAGGCGGTAGAGGCCGTCGAGGCCGAGGCCGTCACTGAGATCAAGACGGACGAGGCGGTCAAGACGAAAGCCGTCGCGGAGATGGAGCCGGAAGAGGCAGCCGAGACCGTGACAGCGGATGTCGCCGAGGCCGTCGAAGAGCCGACGGTAGAGGATATCGTAGCCGAGGAGGCTGAAAGCAAGGATGACGCCGGACCGGAAGAGGGCAGCGACGAGGAGCCGCCCGCCGTCGCCGGCGAAGAGGGGTCAGTCAAGGAGGACGCTTAGGGAGAAGCAAGGCTGCCATGGAAGCCCTAGACTAGGTTCAATCCGTGTGCTAAGGTTGATCTAGGGGGTTTGACGAGAGACTGGCATGGCAGAGAGATTTGACAAGTTTACCGAGCGCGCACGACGCGTGCTAACGCTTGCCCAGGAAGAGGCTCAGCGCTTCAATCACAACTATATCGGTACTGAGCACCTCTTGCTGGGCTTGGTGCGCGAAGGGGACGGCGTCGCCGCTAAGGTGCTCGCCAACCTGGGCATCGAGCTGAACAAGGTGCGCTCGGCAGTCGAGTTCATCATCGGGCGCGGCGAGCGTTCGACGATGAGCGAGATAGGCCTCACGCCGCGGGCGAAGAAGGTCATCGAGCTTGCCGTCGACGAAGCGCGCCGGCTGAACCATCACTACATCGGCACGGAACACCTCCTGTTGGGCCTCGTCCGCGAGGGCGAAGGCATCGCCGCCGGCGTCCTGGAGAGCCTGGGCGTCAACTTGGAGCGTGTGCGCGCCGAGACCACCCGCATCCTCTCGCAGAGCATGCCGCAGGGCGCCCAGCCGGCGGGCCGCGCGACAACGCGCACGCCGACCGTGGACCAGTTGGGCATGGACCTGACAGCGGCCTCCCGCGCGGGCAAGCTCGACCCCGTTATCGGGCGGCACAGCGAGATCCAGCGCGTCATTCAGATCCTCTCGCGGCGAACGAAGAACAACCCCGTGCTCATCGGCGAGCCGGGCGTGGGCAAGACGGCTATCGTCGAGGGGCTGGCGCACCGAATCGTCGCCGGGCAGGTGCCGGAGACGCTGCAGGGCAGGCGCCTGCTGACGCTGGACATCGGCTCCCTCGTCGCCGGCACGAAGTACCGCGGCGAGTTCGAGGAGCGCCTGAAGAAGGTCATCGAGGAGATAAAGGCCGCCGGCAACTGCATCCTGTTCATCGACGAGATGCACATGCTAGTGGGCGCCGGCGCGGCCGAGGGCGCCGTCGACGCGGCGAACATATTGAAGCCATCGCTGGCCCGCGGCGAGTTGCAGTGCGTGGGGGCGACGACCCTCGACGACTACCGCAAGCACATAGAGCGCGATGCCGCCCTGGAGCGGCGTCTCCAGCCGGTGCTGGTGGAGGAGCCGAGCGTCGAAGAGACCGTCGACATCCTTATGGGCGTCAAGGAGCGCTACGAGGACCATCACAAGCTCATTATCTCGGAAGAGGCGGTGAGAGCGGCGGCGCAGCTCGCGTCGCGCTACGTGTCCGACCGCTTCCTGCCGGACAAGGCGATAGACCTGGTCGACGAGGCAGCCTCGCGAGTCCGCATCACGCGGGCGACGGCGCCGCCTTCGCTCAAAGAGGCGATGCACGGCCTCGACAGCCTGCGTCGCGAGAAAGAGGCGGCGATCTCCGCCCAGCAGTACGAATACGCGGCTGAGCTTCGGGACCGCGAGATGAAGCTGCAAACGAAGCTCGATGAGATGGAAGAGGGCTGGGAGAACCAGCGCGAGCTGAGCAAGCCGGTGGTGACCGAAGAGGACATCGCCGAAGTGGTCAGCATGTGGACCGGCATCCCGGTCTCCCGCATCGCCAGCGAGGAGTCGGCGCGGCTGCTCCAGATGGAAGAGACGCTGCACGACCGCGTCATCGGCCAGGACGAGGCGATTACCGCCGTCGCGAAGGCCGTGCGTCGGGCGCGTGCCGGCCTCAAGGACCCGCGGCGTCCCATCGGCGTGTTCATCTTCCTCGGCCCGACGGGCGTGGGGAAGACGCACCTGGCGCGCGTGCTGTCGGAGTTCATGTTCGGCAGCGAAGACTCGATGATCAAGCTCGACATGTCGGAGTTCATGGAGCGGCATACCGTGTCGCGACTGGTCGGCGCACCGCCCGGGTACGTCGGCTACGAGGACGCGGGGCAGCTCACGGACACCGTGCGGCGGAAGTCGTACTGCCTGGTGTTGCTGGATGAGATCGAGAAGGCGCACCCGGAGGTGTTCAACATGCTCCTCCAGATCTTCGACGACGGGCACCTTACGGATGCCAAGGGGCGCAAGGTCGACTTCCGGAACACTGTCATTATTATGACAAGCAATGTCGGCTCAGACCTGATCCGCCGCGAGACGACGATCGGTTTCTCGACGAAGACGGAAGAGGCGAAGACGCAGGAGCAGCGCTATCAAAAGATGCGCGAGAAGGTTCTCAACGAGCTGAAGAACACGTTCCGGCCGGAGTTCCTGAACCGCGTCGATAGCACGGTGGTGTTCCATGCCCTATCGCGCGACCACATCCGCTCTATCGTCGACCTGATGCTGCGCGAGGTCGATATCCAGCTATCGTTCAAGGGGATAACGCTGGAGATAACGGACGCGGCGAAGGCGTGGCTCGGGGATAAGGGCTACGACGAGATGTTCGGGGCGCGTCCGCTGCGACGTCTCATCCAAAACGAGGTCGAGGACCGCCTGTCGGAGGCGCTGCTGGAAGGCCAGTTCGGCCCCGGCGACAAGGTGGTCATCGACTGCGACGATAATGGTTTGAATTTGAAGGGCGTGTCTCAGCCAGCCCTCACCTAATTCTCAAGGGGTCAGCAACCCAGGGGCGGACCTGAAGGTCCGCCCCTCTTTATGCGCGGGGCTACTCATCAGCGTCGGGGCCGGGTTTGCTCTGAGCGGCGCCGTCGCCGGCGCATTCGGGCCGAGGCTGGAAAGCCTCGGCTACGGGAGACACGCCTGCGGGCCTGCCTGCCGGCAGGCGGGCGGGCGGGTGGGAAGATCGACGCTAGTGTTTCGAGGAGCGGCAGCGGGGCCGCGCGCACCATCGTCTGCGGTATTGCGGCAACACGCACAAGACCGTGCACTTGTAATGTCCGTTTTCGTGTGCTATGTTAAGCGCGGCCCGGAAATGGGCGGCGGGGTGTCCTAGGGAGAGGACGTCAGAGACCTTGTTGGGACGCCAGGTCCCCCGGATCATCCTGATAGCGGCGGCAGTGGTCGTCGCCTACCTCGTCTTCAGCAGCGTTGTCACCGGCCTCAAGTCGCACGGACTGGCGCACGACGAGAACGCCGTCCGCCAGGAGATAGCCGATCTGCAGAGGCAGCGCGGCGAGCTCGTCGCCATCCGCGAGTACCTGTCGTCGGACGAGTACGTCGAGAGCGTGGCGCGAAGGGTGCTTGGCCTGGTGAAGCCGGGCGAGACTCGCGTCATCGTCACGTCGCCCGATGCCGGCGCGGAGCAGCCGTCCTCGGAAGCGACGCCGGCAGCCGGCACGTGGTGGGAATCGCTGTTCGGCCCGTAACTGAAACAAGCGTACAAAACGACGTCAAGGCCAGGCCAACACCTGGCCTTCTTGGTCGAGTTCAGACGGCAGCCTTATGTCAACGAAAGACACCCCTACTCAACGCCTCCTCGATCGAAACGTCTTGCGCTACGTGACAGCGCACGAGCTGCTAACGCCCGGCGAGACCGTGCTGGCCGGCGTCTCCGGCGGCGCCGATTCGACGGCGCTGCTGCTCCTGCTCATGGCGCTAGCCCCGAAGCTCGGCATCGAAGTCCGCGCCGCCTATTTCGACCACCAGTTGCGCGGCAAGAGGACGTCGCAGCGAGAGCGCGAGACCTTGACAGCTCTTACCGAAAGCCTCGGCGTGTCTCTCGTCACCGGTGCCGGCGACGTTCGTTCGTACGCCCTGGAGAAGCGGCTCGGCATCGAGGAGGCGGCGAGAGAACTGCGTTACGCCTTTCTTTCGCAGGCAGCGCGGCAGTGCGGGGTGCGGACGGTCGCCGTGGGGCATACGGCGGACGACCAAGTGGAGACCGTCCTCATGCACATCCTGCGCGGCAGCGGCCTCGGCGGGCTCGCGGGGATGCTGCCGCGGTCGCGCTGGCCGGTGGATAGGCCCGACGGAGGCGACCTCACGCTCGTGCGTCCTCTGCTGGAAACGCGCCGCTCGCAGACGGAGTCGTACTGTCGCGCGATGGGGCGGCAACCGCTGGAAGACGTCACGAATCGCTCGCCGCGATTCCATCGCAACGTCGTGCGATATCAGCTCCTGCCGCTTCTGCGCGAGCACGTACGCGGCGTCGATGCAGCGCTGCTGCGGCTGGCGCGGGCCGCGGCGGTCGAACGGCAGGCTCTGGAAGAGGCGGCTGAGCGGGCCCTGGCGCGAGCAGGCAAACTTGAAGGTGGAGTAGTTCGCCTGTCGCAGGCGGCGCTGCGGGAGACGCCGACGGGGCTGCTGCCGCGGGTCATGCGCCTGGCAGCGTCGCGGCTGCTGGGCGATGCGCACGACATCGGGGAGCGGCACCTCCTGGCGATGAGCGCCGCGGTGCGCAAGGCGGCGGGCACGGAGCTGGACCTGCCGCGCAGCCTCCACCTGCGAGTCGGCTACGGCGAGGTGCTGCTGACGGCTGGAGAGGTCGAACCTGGATACGAGGCGCTGCCGGTCGAAGGCGTTGAGATCGCCGTGCCTGGGACGACGAGCATCGGCGGCTGGCGATTCGAGGCGTCGATAGTGGGCCACGACGCATCGCCTCAATCGGTGGACGAGTGGGAGGCGCGCGTGGATGCGGACTGCATCGAGGGCGGCCTGCGGGTGAGACGTCGTCGCCCCGGCGACCGTTTCCTGCCCTTGGGAATGAGCGGCGAGAAGAAGCTGCAGGACGTCTTTGTCGACGCGAAGGTGCCGAGACGGCAGCGAGACGGCGTGCCGGTCGTCTGCGACGACGCCGGCATCGTATGGGTCGCGGGCCAACGCATCACGGAGCGCGTGAAGGTCACCGCGTCGACGCGGCGGGTGTTGCGACTGCGGGCGGAGCACGACGAAAGGCCGTCGCCGAGCGTGAGTTCGTTCGCGGGGTTCGATTCGAGGTATTGACAAGGTGTTCGACGAGGGGTATATTAGGTAGCGCGGTAGAAGATACCGATATCTGACAAGTGTGATATTGACACGGCTCTCGCTCCAGAAGCGAGGATGTGAGAGATGTGTTAATTTTGTGTGTCGCCGGGTTGGCGGCGTTTGCACCTTAACAACTGGATAGCGGAAGGAACAAGTGTGGGGCCAGACCGTTGGTCTTTGTCCCGGGAATTCGTTTCTGGGATGAAGGTTAGTACGGAGAGTTTGATCCTGGCTCAGGATTAACGCTGGCGGCGTGCCTTACGCATGCAAGTCGTACGGTCTCAATGGTTTCGGCTGTTGGGATAGTGGCGGACGGGTGAGTAACACGTAGGTAACCTGCCCGGAAGTGGGGAATAACTTCTCGAAAGGGGAGCTAATACCGCATGTGGTCGGTTCCGGCCTGCCGGAGCCGATTAAAGCCTTCGGGCGCTTTCGGAGGGGCCTGCGGCCGATGAGCTAGTTGGTGGGGTAACGGCCTACCAAGGTGACGATCGGTAGCTGGTCTGAGAGGATGGCCAGCCACACGGGGACTGAGACACGGCCTCGACTCCTACGGGAGGCAGCAGCGAGGAATCTTGCGCAATGGGCGAAAGCCTGACGCAGCAACGCCGCGTGGGTGATGAAGGCCTTCGGGTCGTAAAGCCCTTTTGCGGGGGAAGAAGTTCTGACGGTACCCCGCGAATAAGCCACGGCTAACTACGTGCCAGCAGCCGCGGTAATACGTCGGTGGCAAGCGTTATCCGGATTTACGGGGTGTAAAGGGCGTGTAGGCGGGTCGACAAGTTGGAAGTGAAATCA
>JALHUB010000033.1 GCA_022865685.1 Dehalococcoidia bacterium
TACGTCTGTGAGCAGGAGGAGATCACCTGCCCGCGCGAGGCGCTGGAGCTGATAGCCCGCAGCGCCACCGGCAGCATGCGCGACGCCATCAACATGCTGGAGCAGGTCGTCGACTACCACGGCCGTGAGCTGAGCGTGGAGGCGGTGCAGAGCGGTCTCGGCCTCACCGGCGACGCCCGCAGCAACGACCTGGCGCGCCTCGTCCTCAAGGGCGACCTCGGCGCCGGCCTGGCGCTCATCGCCTCCGTGCGCGACGACGGCCTCGACCTGCGCCAATTCCAGCGCGAGGTCGTCTCCTATCTAAGGCAGCTCCTGCTTGTCGCCGCGGGCGCCGACAGCGCCCTCAGCCTGACGAAAGAGCAGGCGAAGGAGATGAAGAAGCTGCTCGAAGGCGTGAGCAAGGAGGAGGTCGTGCGGGCACTGCGCGCCTTCGGCCAGGTCGACGTTCGCGCCGACCCGTTGTCGTCGCTGCCGCTGGAGATGGCGCTGGCGGAATGCGTCCTGGTCCGTCAGGCGGCGGAAGCGAAGGCGCAGGCGGCGCCACCGCCCGTCGTCGAGAGGCGTGAAGCCGCTCCCGCCCGCGCTCCGACCGCCGCTCCCGCTCCCGCGCCGGCGCCCGTAAGCGACGACCGAATCGCGGCACGCGGCCCTTCTCGACCCAAAGCGCCTCCCGCCGAGTTGCCGGCTCTTGTCACCGCGGCGGCGGAGAACGCGGGCCCCTCAGAGGCGGACGCGACGCCGGCTGTCCCCGTTCAGCCGGTGGTGGCCGCGCTCCAGGCGAAGTGGCAGGACGTCTACCAGCTTGCCCGCAAGATCAACTTCAAGGCCGGCGCCCTGCTCAACAGCGGCTGCGCCATCACCGCCATCGACGACAGCACGGTCGTGTTCGGCTTCCGGCACGAGCCACTCGTTGACAAGATGAACTCCGGCGAAGGCGGCGCCTACCTGCAAGCGCTGCGCGAGGCGGTGCAGAAGGTACTCGGTGCCTCGTACGAGGTGCGCTGCGTCTACGACCCGCAGGCGTCGAGCGGTCGAGCCGCGGGCGGCGGCAGTGGCGGCGGGCACCTCGTGCAGGCCGCGCGGGAGCTGGGTGCGCGGGTGGTCCGCGGCGGCGGCGAAGGAGAGACGGCATGAAGATGAACCGCGACATGATGCGCCAGATACAGCAGATGCAGTCGAAGCTGGCGAAGGCCCAGGAGGAGCTGAACAACCTAACGGCCGAGGGCAGCGCCGGCGGCGCCGCCGTCAAGGTCACGATATCCGGTAACCTGGAGATACGATCGCTGAAGATCTCGCCGGAGGTCGTCGACGCCGAAGACGTGGAGATGCTGGAGGACATGGTCGTCGCCGCCTTCAACGAGGCATTGCAGAAGGCGCAGGCGCTGCAATCGGAGCACATGGCAGGCCTGACCTCCGGCCTCAATCTGCCGGGCATGCGCTAGACATAACGAGGAACCTATGGCACAGTCCGCTCCCTCCGCGGCGCTCCCCGTGAGCCGCCTGATCGAGGCGTTCAACAAGCTTCCCGGCATCGGGCCGAAGAGCGCCCAGAGGCTGACCTACTACCTCCTTCGCGCCCCGCAGGAAGAGGCGCAGACGCTCGCCCAGGCCATCCTGGAGATGAAGGAGAAGATCATCCTCTGCTCCGTCTGCCAGAACATCACCGATTCCGACCCCTGCGCCATCTGCGACGACGGCCAGCGCGACCACACGAAGATATGCGTCGTCGAAGAGCCGCTCGACATCCTGGCACTGGAGCGAACGGGCAGCTATAAAGGCCTCTACCACGTGCTGCACGGCGTCATCTCGCCCATGGACGGCATTGGGCCGGACGAGCTCAAGGTGCGCGAGCTCCTTGCGCGGCTGAAATCGCCCGGCGAGGTGCAGGAGGTCATCATGGCGACGAACCCCAACCTCGAAGGCGAGGCGACCGCCATGTACCTGACGCGGCTCATCGCGCCCCTCGGCATCAGGGTGACGCGACTCGCCCGCGGCCTGCCAGTCGGCGCCGACCTCGAATACGCCGACGACGTCACCCTCACCCGCGCCCTCGAAGGCCGCCAGGAAGTGTAGCCGCGCCCGCTGCGATGACAATCCCCAAGGTCTACAAGACTACCGGCATCGTCCTCCGTCAGCGCCGGCTGGGCGAGGCCGACAAGATACTCAGCCTGTTCACGCCCAACCTCGGCAAGCTTGACGCCGTGGCCAAAGGCGTCCGCCGGCCGCGCAGCAAGCTCGCGGGGCACGTCGAGCCTCTGACGTACACGTCGTTCATGCTCGCCCGCGGCCGCGAGCTGGACATCGTCACGCAGGCGCAGACCATCGAAGTCTTCCCGACGCTGCGCGAAGAACTGGAGCGGACGGGCCGCGCCCTCTACGCCGCCGAGCTTGTCGACCGCTTCACGCCGGAGCGTCAGGAGAGCTACCAGGTCTTCCGCCTGTTCCTAGAGACGCTGCGCCA
>JALHUB010000034.1 GCA_022865685.1 Dehalococcoidia bacterium
AGCTGCTCCAGATAAAAGAGTCCTACCCGGAGGAGGACTTCCTTGCCGCCAACATCCTCGCGAAGGACCCCAGCAGCCTGAAGGAGGCCGTCGCCATCGATAGGGGCAAGCGCGACGGCCTGCGCGAGGGCATGGTCGTCGTCACCGAGGGACACAGCGTCGTCGGCACCGTCACCCACCTCTTCGACTCCTATTCTTGGGTGACGCTCATCACCGACCCCAACAGCGCTGTCTCGGCCATGGTGCAGGAGTCGCGCGCCCAGGGCGTCGTGACCGGCAGCTACAGTCGCAAGCTCTCGATCGAGTTCGTCGCCCAGGGCGCAGCGGTCAAAGACGGCGACGTCGTCATCACCTCGGCCATCGGCGGGCTGTACCCGGCCGGCCTGGTGATAGGGAAGGTGACCGAAGTGGGCGGCGCGGCGCAGGACCTGTTCAAGAAAGTGACGCTGGAGCCGCTGGCCAGCCTCTCCCACCTGGAGACGGTACTCGTGCTGACCAGCTTCCTCCCGACGAACCTGGAGACGCCATGAAGTACGTGCTGGCGGCGCTGCTGCTCATGACGACGGCGCTCGTGCAGGCGTCGTTCATGCCCGCCTTCCCTGTGTTTGGCGTCGTGCCCAACCTTGTCCTCGCCGTGGCCGTCTGCTGGACGGTTGTGCGCGGGCAGCAGGAGGCGATGATCGTCGTCCCGATAGCCGGCCTGTGCCTCGGCCTCGTCGGCAGCCGGCCCCTGGGCGTGGCGCTCCTCGCGACGACGCCCGTCCTGCTCCTCTCCGAGCTGCGGGCGCTGCGCCTCACCCCCAGCGACTTCCTGCTGACAGTCGTCATCGTCTTCCTGTCGAGCATGCTCTACGAGATGGTCCTTCTCGTCGCCCTGCGGTTGCAGGGCGAGACGGTCGGCTGGTTCGCTGCCTTCCTGCGCGTCGTGCTGCCGACGGCCATAGTCAGCGTCCTCTTCACGCCGCCGCTCTACTGGCTGGTGTGGTCGAGGAGCGAGGTTTTGCGGAGGGTGCGCGCGTTCGCTTAGCTGCTAAGAAGACCGTAGCCGAGTCTTTCCAGCCTCGGCGCGCAGTCGTGCCCTCGGATTCGGGAGGCCTGGGGAAATGTAGGGGAGGACTTTAGTCCTCCCGCCTCGGAAGGCAACCATGGACGTTTTCGGTCGCAAAGAACGAAGGTGGCGCTCGCCGAAGGAGAAGGAGGAGCGTAGCGATACGCAAACCCTGCGCGACAAGTTCTTCTACTTCCGCCTGCTCGTCTTCGTCCTCTTCGGCATCCTCACGCTCCAGCTCATGCGCATGCAGGTCTTCCAGGGCGAGGCCTACGAGGAGCGCGCCCAGAACAACCACTTGCGCTACTCGCCGACGATGCCCTCGCGCGGCCTCATCTTCGACCGCAACGGCGCGCCCCTCGTGGAGAACGTGCCCCAGTTCTCCGCCGGCATCATTCCCGCCGACTTCCCGAAGGACCGCGAAGCGGAGCTACTTCCCCAACTGGAGGCGCTCCTGCACGTCCCGGCGGCGGAGATCGCCGCGAAGGTCGACCCCAAACGCGACAGCAAGGACCCCTTCACGCCCGTCGTCATCAAGGAAGGTCTCACGCCGGAGGAAGCATTCTCCGTCCGTGCCCTGGAGAACCGTCTGCACGGCGTCGAGATCATCGTCGACCCGGTCCGTCGCTACACCCTCGGGTCGCTCGTTTCTCTCATCCTCGGCTACGTCGGTCAGGTCACGGATGCGCAGTACCCGGAGCTGAAGTCAAAAGGCTACGAAATGAACGACCGCATCGGCCAGATGGGCGTCGAAGCCGTCTACGAGTCGGTCCTGCGCGGACAGCCCGGACGCAAGGACGTCGAAGTCGACGCCGCCGGTCGCGAGATCCAGACGGTCCACGAAGTCCTCGCGAAGCCCGGCAGCGGCCTCGTCCTCTCGATTGACCTCGACCTGCAGCGGAAGGTCACAGAGTTCCTCCAGCAGGGAATGGGCAGCTCCAAGAACGGCTGCGCCATCGTCATGGACGTGCGCAGCGGCGACATCCTCGCCATGGTCTCGCTCCCGACCTACGACGACAACGTCTTCACGAATCTGACCGACGAGCAGTACCGGGCGCTGAACGACGACCCGGCGAAGCCCATGGTCAACCATTGCATCTCCGATACCTATCCCCCCGGCAGCACGTTCAAGCAGATCACCGGCACCGGCGCCCTCCAGGAAGGCGTCGCCAACGCCGGCACCACGATCACCAGCTACGGCTCGATATCCGTCAAGAACGAGTACGACCCCAACATCGTCTACATCTTCCGCGACTGGGCGGCCCTGGGCACACTCAACTTCTACCAGGGCGTCGCGCAGTCGTCGGACGTCTACTTCTACTACCTGGCCGGTGGCTACTACCAGGACGGCGTCGAGCTGTTCCGCGGCATGGGCGCTAACGCCCTCGCCCGCTACTCGCGGGAGTACGGCCTGGATGCGCCCACAGGCATCGATCTGCCCGGCGAGGCCGCGGGCGTCATCCCCGACCCCGACTGGAAGGAGCAGGAGCTCGGCGAGACGTGGACCATCGGCGATACCTACAACTTCGCCATCGGCCAGGGCTTCGTCGCCACGACGCCGCTGCAGATGGTCGGCGTCACCACCGCCATCGCCAACGGCGGCGACGTCATGGTGCCGAGGGTGGTGAACAAGGTCCTCGATGCGACGGGAGAGGAGATCCTACGCATTGACCCCAAGATCGCCCGCCATCTCTCTGTAAGCGACGAAAACCTCGCCACCTTCCGCGAGGGCATGCGGCAGGCCGTATCCTGGGGCACTGCGAACAGCGCGTCCATCCCGGGCGTGAGCGTGGCAGGAAAGACCGGCACCGCCGAGTTCGGCCCCGACCTGGGCGGCGGCACCTACGAGAGCCACGCCTGGTTCACCGGCTTCGCGCCCGCCGAGGACCCGGAGGTCGCGGTGGTGGTCTTCCTCGAGCAGGGAAACGGCGCCAAGAACGCGGCCCCGCTCGGCGGACGCATCCTCAACTACCTTTTCCATCGCGGGGGCTGACGTGAGGACGGAGAAGGTCAGCTACATACGCAGCTTCGACTACGTCATGCTGCTCTCGGCGCTCGCGCTCGTGGCCTTCGGCATAGTCCTCATCTACAGCGGCAGTCTCGCCAATTACGCGAGCCCCACCGACGTCATCGAGCACCCCGTCGCCCGACAGGTCGCGTTCGCCGTAATCGGCCTCATCGCCATGTTCACGATCTCGCGCATCGATTACCGGCTCCTGGGCTACACGACGATATTCCTCTACGCCGGCGCCCTGGCGGCCCTCACATTCGTGCTCGTCGCCGGCCAGGCGATCTACGGCTCGCGGCGCTGGATCGAGCTTGCCGGCACGCAGGTCCAGCCCTCCGAGCTGACGAAGCTTATCCTCGTGATCGTCCTCGCCAAGTACCTGACCGATCGCCAGGAGCGCATCGGGCAGCTTACCGTCTTCGTCACCTCGCTGGCGATCGCCCTCGTCCCTATGATACTCGTCTTCGCCGAGCCCGACCTCGGATCGGCCGTCATCCTCCTGGCGATCTGGCTGGCCGTCGTCATCATGGCCGGCGCGCGCTCCGCCCACGTGCTGGGGCTCATCGCCTCGGCCGCAATCGTCGCGCCCTTCGCCCTCATCGCCGTCGTCAGCGACTACCAGCGGGAGCGCATCGCCACCTTCCTGGACCCCGGCAAGGACCCGCTTGGCTCGGGCTTCAACACCCTACAGGCGGAGATCAGCATCGGCTCGGGCAGGCTCTTCGGGAAGGGACTGACGCACGGCACGCAGACGCAGCTCGACTACCTGCGCACGCAGACGACCGACTACGTGTTCAGCGTCCTTGGGGAAGAGCTCGGTTTCGTGGGGGTGGTGATTCTCTTCGCGCTGTTCGTCGTGCTGCTGATGCGCGGCCTGCAGACGGCGTCCTCCTCGCGCGACCCCTTCGGCCGCCTGCTCGCGACGGGCATTTGCGCCTACATCCTGTTCCAGGTCTTCATCAACATCGGCGTGAACATTCGACTCGTGCCCGTCACCGGCATCCCGCTGCCCTTCATCAGCCAGGGCGGGAGCTCACTGGTGACGCTGTTCATCGCCCTGGGGATATTACAGAGCGTGAGCACGCATCGCGGCCCGCCGGAGTGGTGAGCTCTCCCTCGGTATCGCCAGCGAATCAACAGACCACGTAGCCGGGGCTTTCCAGCCTCGGCGTCTCCCCTGAACGATGCCGCGTCCTTCGGGGCGCGGTGTAGAAAAACATCCTTGATCCCGACTCGTCGACAAGAACTGTCGGGTGAGACCTGTCTGCCGGCAGGCAGGCGCCCGCCGTGAGCAGAGGGGCAACAGCGACGATGACTCGAATAACCGTCTCGCGAGAATGGGCCTGTGATGCGCCAACGTTCGCGCTGGCGTGTTGCAGGCTCCACCCCAGCCTGAAGGCAGGGGCATCGGTCCCGATAGCCCCAATAATATCGTAGCCGAGACTTTCCAGTCTCGGCGATAGAGGCCGCGGTGCATGGCAAATGTAGGGGAGGGCTTCAGCCCTCCACAAGCCTTCACGCGGCGAGGCGTTCCTCTGCAGGAGATCGACGTGGAAGGCTGAAGCCTTCCTCTACGCTGGTAGCGCCACGGGCTCAGTTTGCACCAGGCGCCGGCTCTGGCCGCGCTCCCTATCCGTCGCTTGCCTGAGCGCGTCGCGTCGACGGCTGTCCCTCCATCTCCAACCGGCCTCGCAGCAAGCTTAGCTCCTGCGCCAGCCGCCGGCTCTGGTCCGACAAACGCGAAATCTCCAGGGAGTAGTGAAACAGCATCGCCGCCACGAACGCCAGCGCGACGAAGAACAGGATCGACGGCGGATACGTCACGTCCAGGCGCGCCGCTACCCACACCGTTATCCCCTCGAACGACGCCAGCAGCACCATCGCCGCCGACAGCAGCAGCCACAGGATCGAGTACTCCTCTCGCAGCCGCCACTTGCGCACGTACGACAGCACGACGGCCGCGATCGCCACCGCAACGACTATGACAAAAACCGTGATCGGCCTCATCGACAGCGCAAGCATTGTCATTGGTCTCGTCTCCTTTCGGCCGGGGGAAACGGCTTCTCCTTGAGAGCGTTCAAAGTGAGAGCCAGGCTTACCTTGCTCATGTACGACAGCGGCCGCAGCCCGCCGATCGACGACACGCCGCCCTGTCGCGCCCGCATCGCTACCGGCTCCTCGCGGATGCGCAGCCCCTGCCGTGCGAGGAACACAATCGACTCCGGCTCCGGGTAGTCCGGTGGGTAGTAGCTGGCGAGATAGTCCAGCGCGCGACGGCTGTAGGCGCGAAAGCCGGACGTGGCATCGGTCACTCTCTGGCGGCTGAACAGCCCTGCGATCTTCGACAATATGAAGTTTCCCAACCGGCGCAGATGGCTTCCCTCGTAGCCCGGCTCAGCCAGATAGCGCGAGCCGACGACCATGTCGTAGCCCTCGTCCAGCACCAGCGCCACCAGCGAGGCGATCCGGTCCGGCGGGAACTGCCCGTCGCTGTCGACCTGGACGGCCGCGTCGTAGCCCTGTTGCAGCGCGTACTTGAACCCCGTCTGCACGGCGCCGCCGATGCCCACGTTGAAGCAGAGGTCGAGCACCGGCACGCCAAGCGAGCGCGCGATGGCACTCGTCTCGTCGCTCGACCCGTCGTTCACGACGACGACATCGAACTGCGGCGCCACCTCGCGCAGCTCCTCGAGGACAAGCCGCAGCGACGCCTCCTCGTTGTAGGCCGGCACGATCAGCAGCGCGTTGACGCGGTCAGCGCTCATGGAGTCGCCCCCTCCGTCGTCGCTTCCTTCACGAAGCGTAGCAGGTAGAACACGGCCAGCGGTCCCCAGTTGATCGGGAAGTACCGCTTGCGGCTCAACATAAGCTGCGTGCCAACCGCATCGATTATGAACCGGCCGTCGTAGTGATGATCCCACGGCTTCGTGTAGCCGACAAGCTTCCTGCCCAGCTCATAGAAGCGGTTCTCCGACGGTGCGCTCGCCAGCAGCTCGCCGCCGGGCGCCAGCAGTCGCTTCATCTCGCCGGCAAGCCGCTCCAGCTCCGGTATATGCTCCAGCACTTGGGCCGCGATCACCATGTCGAAGTGGCCGTCGGGCAGGCCGAGCTTGAAGATGTCGTCGGTCATCACCTGCACGTTCGGCAGCTTGTACAGTCGCACCACCTCGCGCGCGATGTCCGCGTTCAGGTCGACGCACACCACCTCGTCGAAGCGCTTGCTCAGCTCCCGCAGCAAGACGCCGTTGCCGCCACCGAAATCGAGCGCCCGCCCGCGCTTCGACGATTGCGACAGCGCCAGCATGCGGTCGTGGCTGCGCCAGAACAGTTCGCCGACCAGCCGGTTGCGGTGAGTGTACACGCGGGGCGTGTTGGCGGTCCCGTACGCCGCTATCAGCCCCGCCATCGTCTTCCGGTCGATCCGTTCCATTACGTCGACTCTCTACGTCCCGCGACTCAACAATCGCGGCGCTCTCTCGCTCGCCCAGGCCAGCGGCACGGCGGCGAGAAGCGATAGCATGGGGATCACCGCGGCGTGCAGTCGCTCCTCACCGATGAATACGAATCCAAACAGAAAAGAATAGTAGATTACGAAGGCCACGATAAGCAACTTCTTCGGGTTGCGCAACGAAAGCCACAGCGGCAGGCCCAGCAGCGCCAGTCCGGCGGCGCAATAGTAGTAGACGTTGGCGACGTTGCTGAAGAGGTCCTTGTTCTGCTCGCTCAGGGCGTACGGATGCAGCCGTATAAGGTCCAGCGGCCGGCTATCGCGCTGGTAGAAGTGCCTCAGCTTCTTCGGTATCAGCTCCAGCTCCTTCGATGGGTTGTGCACCATGAAGCTGAGGGCGCGTCTCACCTCCTCCTTGTACACGGCGACCTCCCGCTCCGGCGCCGGCAGCTCCTTGTGCGCGTTGTTCGCCTCGATGCCCGGCACGAAGCTGCCCAGCCCGTCGGCGCCCGGCCAGTGGCCCGCGACCAGGTTGTCCGCCGAGCCCGTCGACACGAGGACGGGGTAGCCCAGTGCCTTCCAGTTGCGCAGCGTCCACGGCAACAGCGCCAGCAGCATCGCCGCGACTGCGACGACGCCGTAGCCCGCGGCTCGCCGCCCGGAGCGGTACGCAATCGCCCACACAGCGACGAGCGCCAGCGGAAACGCCAGCATCTCGCCTCGCACCAGCGATGCCGCACCGAACGCCAGCCCGAGCAGCGCGACCGGCAACCATGACGCCCTCCCGGCGTATCCAAAAACACGTAGCCGAGACTTTCCAGTCTCGGCGTCTACCCTGTTCCCCCTCAACGTAAGGACAAGCGTCAGCGCCAGGAGGAGCATCGTCAGGAACGTCCAGGGCGTCTCCGTCATCAGCAGCGTCGGCAAGAAGACCTGGCTGGGGAAAAGCGCCAGGATGCCCGCTCCCACAAGCCCGGCGCGACGGTCGAACACCTGCCGGCCCACCACGTAGACCAGCAGGCACGTGGCGGCGCCTAGCACAGCGTTGAACAGCTTCGCGCCAAGGACGTTGGTGTCCGTCAGGAGGTAGACGCCCGCCAGCATCGCCGGATAACCGACGCTCCAGTACGCCGTCGGCGCCATCTCGAACGGCCCGCCCGGCGGTCCCGAGAAGCCGTCCTCCCACTGGAAGCCCTCGCCGTTGCTGATCGCGACTGCGGTCCGGTGGTAGACGGCGGCATCGTCGACGCGACCGTCCGTGGGCGAAGGGTCGACGAAATGCAGCCACGTCACGCGCAGGGCCAGCGCCAGGAGGAAGATCGCCAGCAGCCACGCGGAGTCGCCGCGAAGGGAGAGAAATGCGAACGGCCGGCGCTTCATCGCCGTCATGCCTCGTCGCCCGGCGCCGACAGGACGGCCGGGTCCGGCGTCGCCTGCCGGGGGACCGCGAGCCGTCGACGCACACGCTCCGCCAGCGCGACAAGAGACACCGCGGCGAAGACGCAGAGCAGCGGAATGAGCGCCGAATGGAAGCGCTGTTCACCTATGAACACGAAGCCGAACAGGAACGAGTAGTAGACCACGATCATCAGCAAGAGCAGCTTGCGCGGGTCTCGCAGCGAGAACCAGAGCGGCGCGCCAATCGCCGCGGCCGCAAGGGCGATCCAGTAATAGACGTTGGCCAGCGCCTCCCAGCGGGCCTCGGCGGCGCTGCTGAACGCGGGCGCGTCGAGCGTCCCCTTCTGGATCCAAAGCATGACCTTGCTGTCGGCGCGGTAGAACTCGTACAGCTTCTGCGGGATGAGCTTCAGCTCCGTCCTCGGGTTGTGTAGGGCGAAGCTAATGGCGCGTCGCGTCTCCTCCTTGTACACCAGCGTCTCGTTCTTGGGGAAAGGGACCCCTTCGTACTTGTAGTCGACTTCGAGGATGGGGATGAAGCTGCCTTTGCCGTCTGCGCCCGGCCAGTGACCGGCGATCAGGTTCTCGCCGGAGCCGGTCGACATCAGGATCGGGTAGCCCATGTCGACCCAGTTGCGCACGACCCACGGCAGGATGACCAGCCCTGTCGCGGCGACGGCGATGGCGCCGTAGCGCAGCCCCGACAGGAACGATCGACTCGCGGCTGCCCACACGACGACCAGCGGCAGCGCCAGGAAGATCGTTTCCCCTCGTACGTACGTGATCACGCCGATGAACGCGCCGATCGCCGCCGCCCGCTGCCACGACAGCGAGTCGACCGCGAAGAACACCACGAGACATACGAACGCCGCGACGAGGAACGTCGCCGGCACCTCGCTCATGACCAGCGTCGGCGAGAAGACCTGGCTGGGGAAAATCGCCAGGCCCAGTGCCACGGTAAGCCCTGCTGTCCGGTTGAACACCTTCTTGCCGATCAGGTACGCCAGCAGGCAGGTCGCCGTGCCCAGCAGCACGTTCAACAGCTTCGCGAGTATGATCTTGTGCCCAAACGCCTTGAAGATGACC
>JALHUB010000004.1 GCA_022865685.1 Dehalococcoidia bacterium
CAGCGCGGCTGGCCGGGTCCATCTCCACGTCATACGCCAAATCTACGGCGGTCGCCGTCGCCTGTCGAGAGAAGAGGGTGGTCACGGGACGGCCGGGGCGAATCGCGTTGTAGGGGCGCACGGCCGTGCGCCCTGCGAGCCAGAGGCCCGGCACAAAGAACGGCCTGATCAGGCGCTGGGTACCATCGTCGTCTGGCTTTGCGCTTGCGGGCTCTCCACGATACGCCCATCGCGCATGTGGACGAGGCGGTCGGCTGTCGAGGCGACGTGAGTGTCATGTGTCGCCAGGAGAATCGTGACCTGGTGCTCATCGCGGACGCCCCGGAAGAGGGTGAGAAGGCGATCGACAGCGGCCGAGTCGAGGTTGCCCGTCGGCTCGTCGGCGAGGATGATCGACGGGTTGTTCGCCAGCGCCCGCGCGATCGCCAGCCGCTGACGCTCGCCGCCGGAGAGTCGTGGCGGCGTCATCTTCTCTTTGTCACGCAGCCCCATCTCGTCGAGGAGATCTCTTGCCCGTTTCAGCCGTTCGGCGTGGCCCATACCTGTCCCAAACATGGGTATCTGGACGTTCTCCAGCGCATTCAGGTTGGGCAGCAGATTGTGCAACTGGAAGACGAGGCCTATCTCCATTCGCCGGTAGCGGTCGTTGCCCGCCGAGCGCAAGTCGCGTCCGTTGACGGTGATCCTGCCCGCCGTCGGGTGATCGAGCGCGGCCAGGAGGTGTAGGAGGGTCGACTTGCCGCAGCCCGAAGGCCCCATCAACGCGACGAACTCGCCGTAGCTGATCGTCAGGTTCACGCCGTCCAGGGCGCGCACCACGTTGTCGTAGAGCTTGACGACGTCGATGGCCTGGATAGCCGGACCCTCGCGACTCCCGTTTCCGCTACTCATGGCGGAGGGCCTCCAGGGGCTGAAGGAGGGCGGCGCGTGCGGCCGGATAGATGGCGCCGAAGAACGCCATCCCCACAGCAACGCCCAGTGCCCGCCCGAATACAGACGCGGTATACGCCGGATGGAAGAAGCCGACCACCTGCGGCAACTGCTGGATCACCTTTATCGCGGCATAGCCCATCGCCGTTCCGACGAAGGCGCCCGCGAGCGCGATGAAGAGCGCCTCGCCCATCACCATTATGACAATGCGCCCCCGCGACCAACCGACGGCCCGCAACACGCCGAACTCGCGCGTGCGCTCGAAGATGGACATGAGCGTCGTGTTCATGACGCCGATGGCGCCCATGAAAAGGGCCAGGACTGAGACACCGACGTTCGCAGCGCTTATCAGGCTCAGGTTCCTGTCCACGCGCCCGAACTCGGAGACACTCTGCACGGTCGCCAGCCCCGGACTGTCGTGCTCGATCTGCGCGCGTAGAGCAGGGACGTCCGTTCCCGACTTCACCGTAACGAAAACGAGCGTCACCTCGCCTGGCTTGCGGTCTTCGGTCTGTAGCTTGGCCAGCGGCAGCATCGATGCCTCGTCTCCAAATACCTGGTCCGTGGAGAAGATGCCCACGATCCGGTAGGGCACGCCATCGACCGTTATCATGTCCCCGAGGTTCTTGTTCAGGTTACTCGCCGCCCGGTAGCCGAGCATTATCTCGTCCGTGGCGTCTGCCGTGAAGGGTTGTCCATCCACTACCTGCACACCGAAGTTGGCTAGCTGCTCCGGCGGTATGCCTATCTCCAGGAAGAAGGGGTTGTTGGAGTTCAACTCCACGGCTGCCACGAGCACGCCGACCGCGTGATCGACTTGCGGGTAAGACTGAATTCGGCTCAACTGCGTTTCGTCGATCGAGCTGAACAGGACATCCGACACGCCCTCCTGCGCGATCGTGAAGTCGGCCTTGCCCGTTTGCAGTACCGAGATCGCTGTCTGCCGCAGGCTGTGGGTCAGAACGCCCATCGCCACGACCATCATGATGGCGATGGCCACGGCAAGGCCCGTCAGGCTTGATCGTATCTTGCGAGTGAGGACGTTGCGGGGAATCAGCCCGAGGAAAGACATTCCCTGTCCTGTCTACAGGAGCGCTCACGCTCCCGGCCGCGTTCTCGTTTCGAGGCTAGTTTAACTCTCTCATATCTGGATTCGTTTTTCAAGTGCGCGATTAGTCGAAGCGCGCCTTCCAGATCTTCGCGCAGGACTGGCCGGTCAGGTAGAAGAGGCCTTGTTCCTCGTCCCAGGCGACACCGTTCGGCGTGCCCTCCGGGCAGAAGTCCGGCGGCAACGCATAGCGGGTCACCTGCGAAGGGTCGTCTTCGCGTATGCGGTACACGTATGGAGTCTGCCACTGGCTCGCCCAGACATATGTGCCGTCATATTCTAGCTCGTTCAGCCTTTCGACGGGCGCGCCGTCGAAAAGGATCGGCACCTCTCTGGCGATTTCGAACGTCTGGGGGTCGCGGTAGTACAGCGACGCGCTTCCGTTCGAATTGATCAGCCATTGGTCCGTCGCCGTCAGCCCCCAGCCTTCGCCCTCGTATTGGGCGAACAGCGTGTATGGCTGCGCGGCGTCGCGGTCGAAGAGATAGGCGTCGCCCTCCTTGTACGTCAGCAGGTACGTCTTGCCGAAGGCCCGCACCAGCCCTTCGCCGAAGAAGCCCTCAGTGTTGGGCACCGACCACAGCACGGCGCCCGACTGCCTGTCCAGCCCTCGCACCTGCGATTCGCCGTTCAGCCCGGTGCTCTCCCAGAGGACCCCATCGCTGACCAGCAGGCCCTCCGTCCAG
>JALHUB010000035.1 GCA_022865685.1 Dehalococcoidia bacterium
CATGTGCAGGGCGTTGGGGACGAGCCGGGCGACGCGGTCGACCTCGGCGTAGGTCATGCCTAGGGCGCGCCCGACGTCGCGGATAGCCGCTTTCGCGCCCATGGTGCCGAAGGTGATGATCTGCGCCACGTGGTCGTAGCCGTACTTCTCGGCAACGTAGCGGATCACCTCGTCGCGGCGGTCGTCGGCGAAGTCCATGTCGATATCCGGCATCTCGCGTCGCTCGACGTTAAGAAAGCGCTCGAAGACGAGGCGGTAGGCCAGCGGGTCGATATCGGTGATGCCCAGGCAGTAGAGGATGATGCTGGCGGCGGCGCTGCCGCGAACGCCCATGGCGATGTCGCGGCTGCGCGCAAAGAGCGCGAAGTCGCGCACGACGAGCATGTAGTTGGCAAAGCCGGTCTCGCGCACGACCGAGAGCTCATAGTCGAGACGGCGTCGCGCGTCGTCGGAGTCGGTCGGGTAGCGCTCCGCCAGGCCGCGATAGCAGAGCTCCGCCAGGTAGTCGTCCGCCGATTGGCCGGGCGGTACTTCGGCCTGCGGCAGGTGCAGGTCGCCGAAGCGCAGGTCGAGGTCGCACATCTCGGCGATGCGGGCGCTGTTTTCTATCGCCTCCGGCGTCTCGGGGAAGAGGTCGCGCATCTCCTGCTCCGACTTGAGGTAGTAGGAGTCGTCGGGCATGCGCATCCGCTTCTCGTCGAGCACCGACGAGTTCGTGCCGATGCAGAGCAGAATGTCCTGGGTTGAAGCGTCCGCCTGACGCACGTAGTGGACGTCGTTCGTCGCAACCAGCGGGATGCCGGTCTGGCGCGACATCTCGATCAGGCGGCGGTTGACCTCGACGAGATCGGGCATGCTGTGGTCTTGCAGCTCGAGGTAGTAGCCGTCGAAGGTCTCCTGGTGCCAGCGCGCCGTCGCCAGGGCCTCGTCGTAGCGGCCGCTGAGCAGGAGGTCCTGCACCTCGCCCGTGCGGCAGCCGGAGAGGGCGATGAGGCCTTCGCTGTGCTCGCGCAGGAGTTCTCTGTCCATCCGCGGCCGGTAGTAGTAGCCCTCCAGGTTCGCCTTTGTCACGAGCGTCAGGAGGTTGCGATAGCCGGTCATGTTACGGCAGAGGAGCGTCAGGTGGTGCGAGCGCTTGTCCTTCGGCTCGCGGCTGAGGCGAGAGCCGGGCGCGACGTACGCCTCGACGCCGATGACCGGCTAGACGTCCTGGGCGCGCGCCTCCTTGTAGAAATCGACTGCGGCGTAGAGGTTGCCGTGGTCGGTGAGGGCGATAGCCTCCTGGCCAAGCTCGCGGGCGCGCTGCATCAGGTCGGTCACGCGGGCGAGACCGTCGAGGAGGCTGAACTCGGTGTGTACGTGCAGGTGGGAGAACATCGCTGGAAAGCCATTATACCCCCGCGCGGCGCGAATAGGGCGATGATTATGTTCATCTGCGTGGGGCGTGCTCGAAAAGGTGCCTCGCTCCTGCCTGGAGAACGGGGGAGCGCGGAGGGGGCAGGCCCCCTCTGCCAGAGGGTCTGGGGGATGTGCCCCCAGATTTCCCAAAACGATCCTGGGCGGGAGGGTGGGAAGAGAAAACATTCATGTTCGGGGCAGCGGTAGCGGCCGGATGCGGGCGACAAAGCGGCGGGCAGGATGCCCGCCCTACGCGAGGCGTTCTGCGTTTGACCGCCTGCAACGCCCCATGCTAACCTGAATATGAGGGAGGGAATCGATGGTGGAGCACCTGACGAGTGACTACGAGCTGAGAGAACGGGTCGAAGAGGTGCTGGACGCTGTCCGGCCCTCCCTGCAGGCCCACGGCGGCGACGTCAACCTCATCGACGTGACGCCGGAGAAGATCGCGCGCGTCGAGCTGACCGGCGCCTGCGGCGGCTGCCCGATGGCCAGCATCACCCTCAAGCTCGGTATCGAGCGCGTTCTCGCCGAGGAGGTGCCGGAGCTTGCCGGCGTCGAAGCGGTGAACGTCGAGCCGGGAGACTGGCCGGAGTTCGAATAGGCCGCCGGCCGTACTGCGGATAACAACGAGGGGCGTCGCTGAGACGCCCCTCTCTCTTCGGCTCAGACTCTCTGCCCGTAGACGCGAGAGGACTGAAGTCCTCCCCTACATTGGCAATCGCCCTATTCCGGCGTGTCCAGCGCGAAGGCCTTGTGTAGTGCCTTGACGGCGTCCCTAACCCGGTCCTCCTCGACGATGCACGTGATCCGTATCTCGCTCGTCGAAATCATGTCGATGTTGATGCCGGCATCGGAGAGGGTGCGGAACATGCGCGAGGCGTAGCCCGGCGCGCTCTGCATGCCCGTGCCGACGATGCTCACCTTGCCCAGCTTCTCGTCGCTGACGATTTGGCGCGCGCCGATCTCCTTCGCGGTCTTTTCGATGACCGAGAGGGCCTTGCGCAGGTCCGTGCGCGAGACCGTGAACGTGAGGTCGGTCAGCTTCTCCTCGCTCGCGTTCTGGACGATGGTATCCACCGATACGTGCGCCTCCGTCAGCGGCTCGAAGATCGCCGCCGCGATCCCCGGCTGGTCGGGCACGTGACGCACCGTCACCTTCGCCACGTCGAGGTCGTGAGCGATGCCGCGCACCTTCTTGAACTGCTCCACTGAGACACCTCCGTGAATAAGGGTGCCGCTCGCCTCCTTGAAGCTGGAAGCGACCAGTATCGGTATGTTGTAGACGCCGCCGACTTCGACGGCGCGGGAGTGCATCACCTTCGCCCCCACACTCGCCAGCTCCAGCATTTCGTCGTAGCTTATCTCGTCGAGCTTGCGCGCCTCGGGCACGATGCGCGGGTCGGCGGTGTAGACGCCTTCGACGTCGGTGTAGATCTCGCAGGTCTCGCCCCCGAGGGCCGCCGCCAGGGCGACGGCCGTGGTGTCGGAGCCGCCGCGGCCCAGCGTCGTGATGTCGGCGTCCGCATCCTGCGTCAGCCCCTGGAAGCCGGCGACGATGACGACGCGACCCCGATCTAGCTCCGCGTGCACGCGCTTCGGCTTGATCGACAGGATGCGCGCCTTGCGGTGGACCTTGTCTGTCCTGATGCCGGCCTGCCCGCCGCTGAGGCTGATGGCGTCGTGGCCCATGGCGTGCAGCGCCATCACCATGAGGGTGCTGGAGACGGTCTCGCCGGTGGACATGAGGACGTCCATCTCGCGGTCCTCCGGCGCGTCGCTGAGCTCGTGCGCCAGGTCGATGAGCTGGTCCGTCGTCTTGCCCATCGCCGACACGACGACGACCATCTCGTTGCCCTGCTCCTTGCGGGCGACGATGCGTCGGGCGACGTTCTTGATCTTCCCGGCGTCGGCCAGGGAGCTGCCGCCGTACTTCTGAACGATGATTCCCATTCTGCCTGCCTATTCCGTCGTGAGCACCTGCGCGCCCTTCGCGCTCGGTGTGGTGATTATCGTCTCGCCGGGGCAACCCGCAGCCTGCGCAGCTTGAAGCATCGCCCGAGCGATAGTCTTCTCATTCTGCAGCGTCCAGGCAGCAATCGTCGAGCCGCCGCCGGAGAGGTACGAGCAGAGGGCGCCTGCCGATCGCGCGGCGTCGATTATCGATCCCATCGCGGGCAGGAGCTGCGAACGCGCCGGCTGGTGGAGGCGGTCGTCGCACGCCGTCGCCAGTAGATTGAGGCGCCCCGCCGCCAGCGCCGCGACGAGCAGCGAGGCATGCCCGACGTTGTAGACGGCGTCCTGTCGCGGCACCTCCGCTGCCAGCAGGCGACGGCTCTCGTCCGTCGGCATCGCCATGTCAGGCACCATCAGCACGACCTTTAGGTCGGCGGGCACCGGGACCGGCGCGTGGACAACGCGTCCTTCCTCCCATACCGCGACCTGCAGGCCACCGAG
>JALHUB010000036.1 GCA_022865685.1 Dehalococcoidia bacterium
CAGCGGCAGGTTCGTGGCATCGCCTTCTACCAGCGTCACGCCGTCCCAGTAGTGGCGAGCAACCTTTCGTCTGGCCCGCTTCAGCATCGGCCGCGTGAAGTCCACACCTACGATCCTGCCCTTCGGCCCGATCCACTCGATGATGTGGGCGAAGTTGAGGCCGGTACCGCAGGCCAGGTCGAGCACGGTGTCCCCCGGGTTGGGCCGGAGAGCGTCGAGGGCGTGCTTGCGGCCACGCAGAAACGGGCCGACGCGAAAATCGTATATCCCGTCGACGAGGCCGTAAAGGCGCCGGACCTTGCGCTGTTCCTTCGCGGTCCCGTACTTCATTGCGAGACCTCTTAGAGCCGCATTGAATTCGACGCCGAGGCTGGAAAGTCTCGGCTACGGTGTTCTGAAATAGGTCCTTAGGGCCGCCAGCAGCCCTTCGATTGTGTGCTCCGGCGCTTCGATGTCTACATGCAGGCCCAGGCGACGAGCCGTGGCCGCCGTCACCGGCCCGATGCAGGCGATCAGCGGCTTCTCCAGAGGTGTCTTGTCGCCGCCCAGCATCTTCAGCAAGTTGCGCACCGCCGACGAGCTGGCGAAGGTGACGATGTCGACCTCGCCGGAGCGCAGTCGCGACATCGCCTCGGCGTCGACCTCCTTCGGCACGGCGGCACCGTACAGCGGCACCTCGTCGACGGTCGCGCCCAAGCGCTCCAGCCCGACGACGAGCGCTCGACGGGCGCCGCGGGCGCGCGGCCACAGAACGCGTCTTCCTGCCACGTCCTGCGCCGACAGGGCCTCGACGACGCCTTCGGCCAGAAAGCGCTCCGGCACTAGGTCGGCGTGGACGCCGTGGCGGGCGAGGGCTATCGCCGTCCACGGGCCGATGGCGCAGACGCGGGCGCGTCCCAAAGCGCGGGCGTCCTTCTTGTGATGTCGCAACTCGTCGAAGAAGATGTCGACGCCGTTGGCGCTGCTGAAGACAAGCCAGTCGTACTCGGCGTCGTCGAGGCGGTCGAGGGCCTGTCGCAGCGCTTTCTTGTCGACGCGGGGGACGATCTCAATAGCCGGCAGCTCGATGGGCTCCGCGCCGGCCTCGGCCAGGGTGTGCGAGAGGACGCCGGCCTGCTCAGCGGCGCGGGTCACGAGCACGCGCTTGCCGAAGAGGGGACGGTTGTCGAACCAGCGGAGGGTGTCGCGCAGGCGGACGACGGGTCCGACGACAGTGACGAGCGGCGGCGTGAGGCCGGCCTCGGCGACGCGGATCGCCACATCGGCAATGGATCCCGCGATTACGCGCTGATCTGGCGTGGTTCCCCATCGTACAACGGCCACCGGCTCATCTGGCGCCCGGCCGCTGTCGGCGAGGCGCTTCATGATCTCTTCCAGATTCGCGCCGCCCATCAGGATCACCAGCGTATCGGCGCCCTTCGCGATGCGCGCCCAGTCGATAGCGCTCACCGGCTTTTCGGGGTCCTCGTGGCCGGTCACGACCGTAAACGACGACGACATCCGACGGTGCGTCACGGGGATGCCCGCGTACGCCGGCGCCGCGATGGCCGACGTGACGCCGGGAACGACTTCGAACGGGATGCCGGCCGCCACGAGCGCTTCCGCCTCCTCGCCGCCGCGTCCGAAGACAAACGGATCACCACCTTTGAGCCTGACCACGCGTCTGCCCTCACGCGCTTTGGCGATGAGGAGGTCGTTTATTTGCTGCTGGCTGAAGCCGGAGGCGTCCTTCTCCGTCGGATGCTTGCCGGCGAAGATGCGCTCCGCTTTGGGCGGCGCCAGGTCGACGAGGCGACGGCTGACCAGGCGGTCGTAGATAACGACTTCCGCGCGCGACAGGACGTCGACGCCGGCGACCGTGATGAGGCCGGGGTCGCCCGGGCCGGCGCCGACCAGCCAGACCTTTCCTACCGGCGGCCCTTCGCTCATGGCGCCATCTCCTCCAGGATCTCCGATGCGCCCTCCGAGAGCAGGCTCGCTGCCAGGCGCTCACCCAGCGACTCCGCTTCGTCGAGGTCGCCGCTCACGCCGCCGCGGAAGGCGCGGATGCCCTGCGGGTCGACGACGAGGCCGTCGAGGTGCAGTTGGCTGCCCTCGACCGTCGCCAGTGCCGCGACCGGTATGCGGCAGCCGCCGCCGAGTCGACGCAGGAAGGCGCGCTCGGCAGCCGTCGCCAGGCGGGAGTCGCGGTCGTCGATGGTGGCAACGATGCGTAGCACCTCTGCGTCGTCGGCGCGCGTCTCGACGGCGAGGGCGCCCTGGCCCGGCGCGGGCAGCATCGCCTCCAGGGAAATGACCTCCGCCGCCTTGTCGAGCCAGCCGAGTCGCGACAGCGCCGCAGCGGCGACGATTACGGCATCGAATTCGCCCGATTCGACCTTCGCCAGGCGCGTGTCGACGTTGCCGCGGATGGGCACCGGCTTGACGTCGGGCCGCAGGAGGCGCAATTGGGCGGCGCGACGCACGCTCCCCGTGCCGATGCGCGCTCCCCTCGGCAGCTTCGCCAGGGGCGTCCTGTCGCGACTGACGAGAGCGTCGCGCGGGTCCTCGCGGCGCGTCACCGCGGCGACGGCGAGGCCGTGGGCTATGTCTGTCGGCAGGTCCTTTAGGCTGTGGACGGCAATGTCGATCTCGCCGGCCAGAAGCGCCGTTTCCAGCTCCTTCGTGAAGACACCCTCGCCGGATATCTCCGACAGCGGTTCGGGGCGCAGGTCGCCGGTGGTGCGGACGGCACGCACCTCGAGGCGGCAGTCGGGGCAGTGTTCCTTCAGGAGGGCGACGACGCTTTCCGTCTGCCGTCGGGCAAGCCGGCTGCCTCGCGTCCCTACGATCAGCGTTCTGCCCGTCGTCACGTCAGGGGTCCGTCGCCTTCTCGTCGATGCCGAAGAGCTCGCGGGCCGCCTCGACGTAGGTCTGGCCGCCGTCTTTCGCCTTCAGGCGCGAGATGGGACGGTGCAGGAGCTTCTTCACGATTGCCTCCGACAGGCTCTCGATGCGCTGCTTTTCCTCACCTGTGAGGTCCGGCAGATGGGCCAGCGTCTTGGCGACTTCCGCCCGGCGCATCTTCTCCGATTCGCGGCGCAGGGCGCTGATCGTCGGCACGACGGCGAGCGAGCGCGACCAGTCGAGGAAGCGGGTCGCCTCCTCCTGGACTATTGCCTCGACGGCGGCCGACTCCTTCTGCCGCGCCCGCCGGTTCGCCTCGGCGACCGACTGGAGGTCGTCTATGTCATAGAGGTGAACCGAGTCGAGCCCGCGCACCGCCGGGTCGACGTCGCGAGGCACGGCAATGTCGATGAGCAGCAGCGGGCAGCCGTCGCGGCGCGACATGACGTCCCTGACCATGTCCTGCCCGATGATGAACGAAGGCGAACCTGACGACGTGATAACGATGTCCGAGCAGCCGAGCGCTTCGCCGAGGCGGTCTATCGACATTGCCTCGCCGGCAAGCTCCGCCGCCAGCTCCTGGGCGCGCTCCAGCCGCCGGCTCACGACGACCATTCGCGCGACGCCGCAGTCCTGGAGGGCATGCGCCGTCAGCTTGCCCGCCTCGCCGGCGCTGATGACGAGGACGCAGCGCGTCGAGAGGTCGCCGAGCGTCTTGCGGGCGAGGGCGACGGCCGCGGCGCTCACAGACAGGCCGTGCCGTCCAATCGCCGTCTCGTTGCGGGCGCGCCGCCCGACGCGGATGGCGGAGTGAAAGAGCCGCGCCAGGTAGGGGTTCGTCGAGCTGGCGTCCGTCGCGGCGATGAAGGCGGAGCGCACCTGCCCCAGTATCTCCGCTTCACCGAGCACCTGTGATTCGATGCCCGCGGTGACGCGGAAGAGGTGGTGGACGGCCTCGGTCTCGCCGTAGAAGTGGAAGCGGTCGTCGAAGACGCCGTCAGTCAGGCCCTTCGCCTCCGTCAGGAAGTCCAGCGTCCTCTCCGAGAGGTCACGCTCCCGCCGCGCGTCGACGTATAGCTCCGTGCGATTGCACGTCGAAAGGATGACGCCGTGACCCAACTCCTGCCGCAGTCCGGCGAGGGCGCGCGGCAGCTCGTCGGCGCCGAAGGCGAAGCGCTCGCGCACCGCGACCGGCGCCGTCTTTTGATTGATCGTAGCCAGGAATAGCAAGCCGCTCGGGCCTCCTGTGTCGATTAGGCTTTCAGTTGCGTTGCCACGCCCAGCGCGGAGAGCAGCCGCGCGCGCGCCTCGTCGTGACGGCCGGCGGCGACGAGGTCGCGCAGCCCGCTGTCTATCGCTCCCTGCCAAGCCTCCGGCGCGACGCTGAGGCCGCGCTCCCGCAGCTCAACGCGCACCTCGGCCAGCAACTGCGCCAGCCGCTCGAAATCCTCTGAGAGGTACGATTCCATCTCCTCTCGCAGCCAGCGAGCCAGGGCCGGGCTCAGGCCGCCTGTCGATACCGCCAGAACGACGTCGCCGCGCCGGACGACGGACGGGACGATGAAGTCGCACAGCGCCGGCTTGTCGACAACGTTTACGAGGGCGCCGCGTTGCCTTGCGTCCGCCGCCACGCGCTCGTTCGTCGCCGCGTCATCGGTAGCAGCAATAACGACCGCGTATCCCTTGAAATCGATGTGCTGATATGGCCTATCGACGTGGGCAATGCGCTTCTCAGACACCAGCTTCGCCAGATCGGGGTCGAGCGCAGGGCTGACGACGGTGACGCGCGCGACGGCCGCGAGCAGCCCTTCGACCTTGCGCGCAGCGACCACCCCGCCCCCTACGACAAGACAGGGTCTTCCTTTCAGCTCCAGAAAGACCGGGTAGTACGCCATGATCGCTTAGCCGGCCGCCGCTTCCGCCGGCACGATGCCCAGCTCCGCGTCGGTGAGATAGCAGGCGGGGTCCTCCGCCCAGAGATCGCCATAGAAGGATTCGGCGCGCGCCCGCAGGTTGCCGTTGCAGATATCGAAATCGGCGCAGCGGGCGCAGCGGCCCTTGACGCGGCCGCGCCGGTCCCTGAGCGCCGCCAGCACGGGATCGCTCTCGTCGGACCATATCTCGCTGAAGGGGCGCTCGCGCACGTTGCCGAAGGTGTGGCTGCCGGTGAACTGGTCGGCGTGGACGTTGCCCAGCGGGTCGATGTTGCCGACGGCAATGCCCGACTGGTTCCCGCCCTGCCAGCGCAGCATCTGCAGCACCTCGTCGGCGCGCTGCGGCTCCCGCTGCCGGATGGTCTGGTACAGGTAGACGGCGTCGGTGTGGTTGTCGACGGTCAGCACGTCTTTGGTGTTGCCACGCCGGGCGAAGTCGAGCGACCGCTCGAAGATGAGGTCGACGGCGGCGCGTGTCTCCGCGTGCGACAGGTCGTATTTGACGATGCGATCGCCGCGGCCGGCATAGGCGAGGTGATAGAAGCAGACGCGAGGGATGTCCTCCACCTCCACTATGTCGAAGATGTCCCTCAGATTCGCGTAGCTGAACTGCGTGAGCGTGACGCGCAGTCCGACGCGCAGGCCCACGGCCTGGCAGTTGCGGATCCCCTGGATGGCCTCGTGGTAGGCGCCGGCCATGCCGCGAAACCGGTCGTGGACGGGCTGCGGGCCGTCGATGCTGACGCCGACGTAGGAGACGCCGAGGTCCTTCAGCTCCCGCGCGACGGCATGGATGAGCAGCGTGCCGTTGGTGGAGATGACGCTGCGTATGCCGCGCGACTGCGCTCTCTCGACGAGCTCCGGCAGGTCGGGGCGCAGCAGGGGCTCGCCGCCGCTGAATAGGATGACAGGCGCGCCGAACGCCGCCAGATCGTCGATGACCGCCTTCGCTTCCTCCGTCGTCAACTCGCCTTCGTACTGGCGGTCAAACGAGTCGGTGTAGCAGTGGGCGCAGTGGAGGTTGCAGCGGCGCGTGACGTTCCAGGCGATTACCGGCTTCTTGTCCTGCGAGTAGTGCAGCAGGTGCGGCGGCAACTCGCCGGAAAGCCGCCCGAAGCGCAGGGCGTCGCCCGGCGTTACCGTGCCGCAGAGAAGCCTAGTTACCCCAAGCATGCGGACATCCCCGGATAGAATAGGGTCGAATACAAGTTCGTTACTACTATTATGACACGGCGCCAGACACGAAGTATACTGAATGCCAGGAGCGGCTATCGACAGCGCGGCCGCCGGAAGCTACACTGGCGGTCTACAAGGATGAGCTCGTAGCGATGCGGAAGGAGCGGCATCATGGCTGAGCAGCAGATAGGCGTTGTCAACGAGTTCTTTGCCCACATCAACGTCGCAGGCGTCGAGCTTAGCGATACGATGCGCGTCGGCGACACGATCCACATCAAGGGCCACACGACAGACCTGGAGCAGATAGTGGACTCGATGCAGATCGAGCACGACCAGGTGCAGGAGGCGGCAGCCGGTCAGGCCGTGGGGATCAAGGTGAAGGACCGCGTGCGGCACGGAGACCAGGTCTTCAAGGTCACCTAGGCGCGGCTACTCCTCTTCCTCTTCGTCGCCTTCCCTGTCCAGGCGGACAGCGTTCTCTATCTCCTCGGGGGTCAGCCCCTCCAGGATCTCGTCCGGCGACTCGCCGCGGCGCTGGCGACGCGTTATCGCGATCCCCGCCAGCAGCACGGCCCCGGTCGAGAGGATGGCCGCCGGGCCGGCAAGGCGGCTGTAGCGCTTCCGCAGCTCCGGGAACTTGTCGATGGCTTTGTGCGCCAGGCCCAGCGCGTCCCTCGTCCAGCCGTCCGGCTGCTCACCGATGACCGGCTGCTCCCAGACGTCATCGTCCGGCGCCGGCAAGATAGGCTCTTCCTTGTCCGTCACTCTCCCTACTCCTTCTCCGCCCGCTTGTCGATGATCTTCATCAGGTTTGCCATTCGGACGGCCGTCATCACAGCGTCGAAACCCTTGTTGCCGGAGCTGCCTCCGGCCCGTTCGACCGCCTGCTGCAGCGTATCGGCGGTGATGACACCGAAAGCGACGGGCACGCCCGTATCCAGTCCCACACGCGCGATGCCGGTCGCCGCCTGCCCGGCGACGTAGTCGAAGTGAGGCGTCTCGCCGCGCAGAACGCAGCCCAGACAGGCGATGGCGTCATATCGGCCGCTCTCAGCGAGGCGCTTCGCCGCCAGCGGCAACTCGAAGGAGCCCGGCACCCAGACGACGTCGACGGAG
>JALHUB010000037.1 GCA_022865685.1 Dehalococcoidia bacterium
AGTGTTGGGCACGGCCGCAATCGCCGCCCTCACCTGCTCCGCCGCCCCAGGCAGGCTGCCTGCCGCCGTGTCACTGTCGGCCGAGATGGTCATCGAGATGCCGGACGAGCCCATATGGCTGTCGGAAGCGGAAACGGAGATGTTGCCGCTGTCGGGGATGTTGCGCGCGATGAGCCCACGGAGTTCGGCCGCGACGGCGTTCTTGTCCGGTCCGCCCTCCGCCAGCTCCACCGTGATGGTGGCCGTGTTGGCGCCCTTGCCAGAAGTGATCTTGTTGATGGCACTGAAGTCGCTGGAGGCGCCGCTGATTACGGTCTGGTAGCGGTCGACGTTGAAGTTCGGCAGCAGCTTCTCGACGGCGATGGCCTGCTGGAGGACGGAGTCCTGGGTCTGTCCGGGGCGGGCGTTGACCGTCGCCGTGACGGTCTTCGTAGCTGAATCGGGCAGGAACTGCACGGGCAGCCGCGGCAGGAGCGTCAGGCTGCCGACGAACAGCCCGCCGGCAATGCCGAGGGTGATCCAGCGGTGCCCGAGGGCCCAGCGCAGTACGGGCGTGTACACCTTCGCCAGGCGCGCGTCGCCGGGGCCCGCCTTCTCACGCACCTTCACCCGGCCGGCGATGGTGAAGCGGGTAAGCGCCGGGATGACGGTCACGGCCACAACCAGGGAAGCCAGCAGCGCGAACACCACGGCCAGCGCGAACGACCAGAACATCTGGCCGATGATCCCGCCGACCAGCCCCAGTGGCAGGAACACGGCGCAGGTTGTGGCCGTGGCGCCGGTGATGGCGATGCTCACCTCGCGGGCGCCGTTGACGATGGCTGGGAAGGACTTCTCGCCCTGCGCCATGTGCCGGTAGATGTTCTCAAGGACCACGATGGAGTCGTCGATCACGCGGCCGATGGCGATGGTGAGGCCGCCTAACGTCATGATATTGACCGAGTAGCCCATGCGATCGAGGAGCACCACGGCCACGATCACCGACAGCGGGATCGAGACGGCCGTCACCAGCGTCGTGCGCCAGTTGGCCAGGAAGAGGAAGACGATGATGATCGCGAACACGCCGCCGATCAGTCCGTCCCGGACCACTCCGTTGATCGAGCTGGTAATGTAGGTGGACTGGTCGAAGAAGACGCTGAACGAGGCGCCCTGAGGGAGCGCAGGTTTGATCTTGTCCAGCTCCGCCGTCACCCTATGAGCGACCTGGACCGTGTTGGCGTCCTTCGCCTTGGCCACCTGGATGCTCACGGCCGGCTGCCCATCGGTGCGGCTGGCGCCGTTTGGGGCGGCCGACGCCTCGGCGACCGTGGCGATGTCCCCCAGGCGCACAACGCTCGCGGGCGCGCCGGCGGCGGGCGTCGTGCGGATGCCGATGTTGCGGATATCGTCCAGGCTCTTGTAGACGGCGACCGTCTCGACCGGCAGGACGGTGTCGCCGGTCGCTAGCTCGCCGGAGGGGAGGATGACGTTGTTGGCCTCCAGGGCCTGCGCCACCTGGTCGTAGGTCAGACCGCTATCAAGCAGCTTCTGGCGGTCGAGGGTGACGACGACCTGGCTGAGCGCGCCGCCGCTCACGGAAACAGACGCGACGCCGTCCAGCTTCGTCAGGTTGGGGACGACCTGGGACTGAGCAAGCTGATACAGATCCGCCTGGCTGAGGTCGCCCTGCAGGCTGAACGTGACGATGGGTATCATCGAGATGTCGAACTTGAGGATCGATGTCGAGACGTTCGACCCCAGCCGGGCATCGGCGAGCGCTTGCTTGACCGCCGTTTCGGCGCTATTGAGGTCCGTACCGTAGTCGTAGCTGAGCATCGTGACGCCCAGGCCCGAGACGGCAGTAGACGATGTCTTGCGGACCCCAGGAAGGCCGGAGAGAGCGGCCTCGATGGGTGTATTCACCGTCTCGGCGATGTCCTGGGGCTGATCGCCGGGACTGCGGGCGATCACGGTAATCACGGGGAAGTTGATGTCCGGGAGCAGCTCCTCGCGGACGCGGGTCAGCGTGAACGCGCCGAACCCGACCACAAGCACGACGGCGACGAGCACCAGCAGTGCTTTGCGGTACGAGTATTCAGTTAGCCACGAGACAACACGACGCATTGCTGGTCCTCCGATCATTCTAAGGGGAAAGGGCTCCGGCTCTAGTCACGGGCCACGGACCGCGCTGGTCTGCCTGTTCCCTTGACATCGCCAAGCCGGCGGCTTAGAGTAGGAACAGGAGTTCCGGTTCCTATCCATTATCGGGCCGGTTTCCTGCTCCTGTCAATAGGGGGACGC
>JALHUB010000038.1 GCA_022865685.1 Dehalococcoidia bacterium
CTGATTAAGGAGCAGGCACCGGACCTGCAGATGGTGATGCTGGCGACTTCGCCGCCGGACGGCGACGAGTCCTACGCCTACTTCGAGCGCGTCATCAGGCAGGCGGCCGACCTGCCCGACGTGCACATCCTGTCCAACCTGGACGACGTCGGCAACGTCGAAATCAACGTCGTGCAGAGGGCCTCGCGGGCGCTGATGCAACGGGCATTGCAGCGCGGCTTCGGCATCTGGCTGTCCGATGCGCTGTGGAAGGAGACGCCGGTCGTCGGCGCGCCCCAGGGCGGGATCCCCAAGCAGGTCGTGCACGGTCGCACCGGCTACCTGGCGCGCACCAATGAAGAGTTCGCCGGCTACCTTCTGGAGCTGCTCGCGGAGCCCGAAAAGGCGCGGGAGCTGGGCGCGGCCGGCCGGCAACACGTGGCCGAGAACTTCCTCGTCTGTCGATTCTTGGCAGACTACTTGCGTCTGCTGCGTGAAATGAACTAGGCAAGACCGTTGAGATGGAAGTGCGATGGCTGGAGGAAGGGAGGGGACCCCGTGCGCCGAGATTGCGAGCAGACATGTGAAATGCAGAAAGAACCCGTGAAGAAATGTTGAGTTCGATTCCAACCGCCCCGAAAGCCTTGGAGAGCTACCGCTCTCTAATCGGGGACGACGCTCTAGAGGAGATCCTGGAGCTGGCGAAACCTCTGAAGGGCGCCCGCGTCGTCAAAATCAACTCCACGCCCTTCGGTGGCGGCGTCGCCGAGATACTGAGCTCATTCGTGCCCCTGATGGCAGACGTCGGACTGTCGGCGGACTGGCAGGTCATCCGCGCCGGCGACGACTTCTTCCGCGTCACAAAGGGCATGCACAACAGCCTCCAGGGGATGCTCATCGACTGGAAACCGCAGATGTGGGAGCTCTGGCTGCAGTACAATCGCGCCAACGCGGAGATGTTCGACGAGGACTACGACTTCGTCGTCATCCATGACCCGCAGCCCGCGGCCATCCTCTCGTCCCTCATCGAAATGCGCGGGACCCGCCCACCGGGGAAGTGGATCTGGCGCTGCCACATCGACCTGACCGACGCGCAGGTGCAGGTCTGGGACATGCTGCGGTCGCACGTCTCCCTCTACGACGGCGCGATTTTCACGCTCCGCAACTACATGAAGGAGGACCTGGAAGGCCCGATTCCCTTCTTCGTCCCGCCTTCGATCGACCCGTTCAGCGCCAAGAACGCCGACATCCCGGCCGACACGGTAGAAGCGATCCTGCGCAATCACGAGATCGACCCAGAACGGCCGCTCATTGCGCAGGTGTCGCGCTTCGACCCCTGGAAGGACCCGCTCGGGGTGATAGACGTTTATCGCATGGTGAAGCGCGACATCCCGGAGCTTCAGCTCGTGCTCGTGGCGTCGATGGCATACGATGACCCTGAGGGCTGGGCCTGGTACGAACGCACGGTGCGCCGCGCCGGCGAGGACATGGACATCAAGGTGCTCACCAACCTCAACGGCGTCGGCAACGTGGAGGTGAACGCCTTCCAGCGGGCCGCGCGCGTCATCGTCCAGAAGTCGGTGCGCGAAGGCTTCGGCCTGTCGGTCACCGAGGGGCTTTGGAAGGGACGACCGGTCGTCGCCGGCAATGTGGGCGGCATCCCCCTCCAGATCATCGACGGCGAGACCGGCTACCTGGTCAACACGGCGGAGGAGTGCGCCGGCCGCGTGCTGCACCTGCTCCGCAACCCCGAAAAAGCCGACGAGATGGGACGCCGCGGCCGCGAGGTGGTGCGCCAGCAGTTCTTGATCACGCGCAACCTGAGAGACTACCTGCGGATCTTCCGCACGCTCGCCGGAATCGGCCCTCTCGCCCGAGAGAAGGTAGCCGCGGGAGTAGCCGGCAGAAACAGAACGTTACGGTAAGGGCGCGCCCGGCGAACACGACGATCGCCGGCTCACTGACAACATCAAGCCGCGATTACGCGCCGCGCTAGTAAGGAGACAGCGATGCTCGACCTGGTTTCCCGTGCCCTCGATACCGCATCGCAGCAGGGCGCAGCCTATGCCGACACGCGCGTCGTCGAAAGGCGCGCCGAGTCGATCACGGTGCGCAACCAGAACGTCGAAGGCCTGACCGCGGACGAAAGCCTCGGCTTCGGCGTGCGCGTCATCGTCGACGGCTACTGGGGCTTCGCCGGCAGCTACCGGATGACGCTGGAGGAGGCCGATCGCGTGGCGGCGAAGGCCGTCGCCATCGCGCGGGCGTCGGCGCGCGCCGGCGGCCCGCAAGTGGACATCGGCCCGCCGGAGGTCCACGTCGACGCCTATCGCACGCCGTTCCGCACTGACCCCTTCGCCGTGTCGCTCGACGACAAGATCGCGCTCCTCCTCCGCGTGAACGAGGCGATGATGAAGGTCAAGAGCATCGTGATGGCCGAGTCGAACGTCTACTACCAGCGGGAGAAGAAGACGTTCGGCAGCAGCGAGGGGAGCTTCATCGAGCAGGACTTGGTGGAGACCGGCTGCGGCATCGGAGCCACGGCCGTCGACGAGGGCGAGGTGCAGCAACGCTCGTACCCGAACAGCGTCGGCCGGCACCAGGGCACCGAAGGCTGGGAGTTTGTCGAGCGCTGGGACCTGGCGGGCAACGCGCCGCGCGTCGCCGACGAGGCGGCGGCGCTGCTCACCGCGAAGCCCTGTCCCGTCGGCGTGACGACGGTCATCCTCGACGGGAGCCAGCTTGCGCTCCAGGTGCACGAGAGCTGCGGCCACGCCGTCGAGCTCGACCGCGTGCTCGGGACGGAGGCGGCCTACGCCGGCACGAGCTTCCTGACGACCGACAAGCTGGGCAACTTCCGCTACGGCTCCGACGCCGTCAACCTGACGGCGGACGCGACGATACCCGGCGGCCTGGGCACCTTCGGCTATGACGACGAGGGCGTCCTCGCTCAATCGACGCCGCTGGTATCGAGCGGCCTGTTCGTCGGCTACCTGACGTCGCGGGAGACGGCGGCGTCGCTGGGGCAGCACAGCAACGGCGCCATGCGCGCCCACGACTTCAACCGCATCCCGCTCATCCGCATGACAAACGTCAGCCTGGAGCCGGGCGAGTGGACGCTGGCGGATCTCATCACCGCCACCGACGACGGCATCTACATGGAGACGAACCGAAGCTGGAGCATCGACCAGAGGCGGCTCAACTTCCAGTTCGGCACCGAGCTGGCGCGCGAGATCAAGAACGGCAAGCTGGGCGACCTGGTGAAGAACGCGACCTACGCCGGCATGACGCCGCAGTTCTGGGGAAGCTGCGACGCCGTCTGCAACCGCGACCACCGGGTAGTCTGGGGCACGCCGAACTGCGGCAAAGGCCAGCCGGAGCAAATAGCGCACACGGGGCACGGCGCCGCGCCCGCCCGCTTCAGGAATGTTCAAGTCGGGCTCATGAAATAGAAGGTCCCGAGGCCAGAAAGCCTCGGCTACAGGAGGCAGAGTACAGGATGCTGCCGGGTGAAACTCAGCTCAAGGACTTCGCGGACCGCGTGCTGGCGATGAGCCAGGCGGAGCAGACGGAGGTCCTCCTCTTTTCCAGCCATTCCGCGCTCACTCGCTTCGCCAACAGCTACATCCACCAGAACGTCGAAGACACGAGTGTCGAGGTGAGCGTGCGCGCGGTTACCGGCAAGAAGATCGGCGTTGCGGGCACGAACATGCTCTCCGACGAATCGCTGCGGGCGGTCGTCGAGAGGGCGGCGACACTCGCGGCGCATCAGCGCGAGAATGAGGACTTCCAGTCGCTGCCGGCGCCGCAGCCGGTCAGTCGCGTCGACGCCTGGGTACAGCGCACCGCCGCTTTCGGGCCCGACGACCGGGCACGCGTCGTCGCCGCCATCTGCGACGCGGCGCGAAACGCCAAGGTCACGGCCGCCGGCGCCTTTCGCACATCCGCCTCCGAGGTCGCGGTCGCGAACTCGCTCGGCGTCTTCGCCTACCACCGGGAGACAAACGCCGACATCAACACGACGATGATGTCGGCGGACAGCAGCGGTTATGCCGCCCACCTCTCGATGGACGTCAATGACATCGACGGCCCGACGCTGGCAGCGGCGGCAATCGACAAGTGCCTGCGCAGCGCAAACCCGGTCTCGCTGGAGCCGGGCGTCTACGACGTTATCCTGGAGGACTACGCGGCCTCCGACATCCTGGACTATCTAGCCTACCTCGGCTTCGGCGCGCAGCCCTACCAGGAGAAGCGCAGCTTCATGTCCGGGCGTCTGGGAGAGAAGATCGTCGGAGAAAACGTGACGATCTGGGACGACGGCCTGTCGCCGGAGATGATTCCGATGCCTTTCGACTTCGAGGGCGTGCCGAAACGAAGAGTAGAGCTGATAACGAACGGCGTCGCGAACGGCGTCGTCTACGACAGCTACTACGGCGGCAAGGAGGGCAAGCCTTCGACGGGGCACGCCCTGCCCGCCGGCGCCACCTACGGCCCACTGCCGAGCAACCTCTTCCTCAAGGCCGGCGACACCGCGACGGACGACATGCTGGCGTCCATCGAGCGGGGCATCTGGGTCAGCCGTTTCTGGTACACCCGGCCGGTGCACCCACTGAAGGTGATCGTGACGGGCATGACGCGCGACGGCACGTTCCTCATCGAGAAGGGAAAGATAACGGCGCCGATCAAGAACCTGCGCTTCACCCAGAGCTACATCGACGCCCTCAATCAGGTCGAGATGATCAGCAGGCAGACGCGGCTGATGCCCGGCATGATAGGAGTCAGTCGCGTCCCCTCGCTGAAGGTCAAGTCCTGGAACTTCAGCGGCGCAACCGAGTTCTAAGGCCCAACTACCGGATGACGCGACAGCGAGGTCTGCAATGATCCTGGTAACCGGCGGCACGGGGTTCATCGGGCGACACGTCGTGGCGCGATTGGCGGAAGGCGGCAAGCCGGTCCGCGTCGCCGCGCGCGGCAGTCGCAAGGCCGGCCTGCCGGACGGTGTCGAGCAGGTCACCGCCGACATCGTCAGCGGCGAAGGGCTGGCCGAAGCGATGGCCGGCGCCGACAGAGTCGCGCACCTGGTCGCCGTAATCACGGAGAAGGGTGGTCAGCGCTTCGACGCCGTGATCCGCGGTGGCACCGCCAACGTCGTCAGCGAGGCGGAGAAGGCCGGCGTCAAGAAGCTGGTCTACGTGAGCGCCATCGGCGCGGCACAGGACCCGAAATACCCCTACTGGCATGCGAAGTGGCAGGCGGAGCAGGCGGTGGCCGCGAGCAACCTGAACTACACCATTCTCAGGCCGTCGCTTGTGTTCGGCCCCGAAGACGACTTCTTCAACCGGCTGCAGCGTCTCATCCGCCATGCGCCGATCGTGCCGGTCGCGGGCGACGGCAAGACGCGCTTCCAGCCGATATGGGTGGAGGACGTCGTGACCTGCGTCGTCGCCTGCCTCAACGAAGGCGTGCACGACCGCGAGATCGTGGAGATCGGCGGCTCGGAGTACTATACGTACAACGAGATAATCGATCTCATCCGCCGGAAGGTCGGGACGCGAAAGCCGACGGTGCACGTCCCGCTCTGGGCGATGCGCCCAGGCGCGCGCGTCCTCCAGGCCGTCCTGCCGAGCCCTCCCGTGACCACCGACCAGCTCGCGATGCTGTCGAAGGATAACGCCACCGCGCTCGATGCCGTGCCGAAGGCGTTCGGCTTCACGCCGATGTCGCTGCGAGACGGGCTCGGCCGCCCGCAAGGACCCGCGGGATCGGACACCGCATGACGCTGGCCGTGCCAATCGCTCACCGCGCGGGCAACAGCTACGAGGCGCTGGAGCGCGCCCTCACTGCCGGCGTCGACGCGGTGGAGATCGACGCCCGGCTGGACCACGGCCGTTTCGCCGGGCGCCACGACGGCCGTCTTTTCTTCCTTCCCATCTACGGCGGCCGGTGGTACCTGCGCTTCTCCCTGGCCCGCGTTACGACTCTCGACGAAGTGCTACGGCGGGTCGCGGGCAAGGCGTCGCTCCTCGTCGACGTCAAGAACACGAGCGCGGGCGCGTTGCGTCTCCTCCTCGAAGTCTTGAGGGCGCACGGAGTCGTTGCTGAAACGCGGATGTCTTCGCCCCACTGGGACCTGATGCGAATCGCGCAAGAAAGCGACCCGGAGCTCAGGGTCTACTACTCGATGGGCAAGCCGGAGGAGCTCCGCCGCTTCTGGCAGTTGCAGGGGAAGACGCACGAGGTGAAGGGCGTTTCGATCAAAGAGAGCCTGCTGGACAAGGCGCTCGTCGACGAGTTCCTGGCCGAAGGGATCGAGATCGCCGCCTACAACGTCTACGACTTGCGTCGGGCGCGCGAGCTTGTCGCGTGGGGCGTGGCCGTCATCATTAGCGGCAACTTGACGCTGCTGCGCGCGCTCAAGGAGTAGCCCTAGGAGCTCCTCTGCTCGCCGATCGAGACGGACGCCCCTCTCGCCATCAGGTGCACGGCATGCGCCTTGAACGTCGCGGCGATCTCCTCGCCGACGGCGAGCCCCATTTCCTCCAGCGACTGCTTGGTGATGAGCGCCAACAGCGGAAAGCCGCAGTCGATGCTGACGCGCGCCTGGTACCCCAGGAGAGTGATGCGCGTGATGGTACCGTGCAGGCGGTTGCGGGCGCTGCTCTCGGTGCGATGACTGTCGGGCTTCATCAGCGTCACGTCCTCCGGCCGCAGGACGACGAGCACGTCTTCCGGCAGTCCGTCCCGCGCCAGGCCGTCGA
>JALHUB010000039.1 GCA_022865685.1 Dehalococcoidia bacterium
GACGCCCCAGCTTGCGCAGGTCGGTGAAGCGCAGCTCGGTGTCATCATCGAGTGCGAGGACGGCGCGCAGGTAGCGGTCGGCGGGGGCACGGGCGGCTCGGTAGAGGAGAGCGCCGGTCATGCGCAGGTGGACGATGAGGTGGAGTCCTCCGGATAGGTGGAGGATGAGGTACTTGCCGCGTCGGCTCAGGGCCTCGATGCGGCGTCCCTTGAGGCGGCGCGCGAAGTCGACGGAAGAGGCGCCGTCGACCAGGGGCACGGCGTCGGGAGTGATGCGGACGGCGGCGATGGTGCGGCCGCAGACGCGCGGGTAGAGATCGCAGCGTATGGTCTCGACTTCAGGCAGCTCAGGCACCACACCCTCATATTCGGAACGCAACCAGTGTCGCAGGGCGTAGAAGGAGCAACCGCTATCGCGGGGCCGGACCGAAAAGCCTGTCCATAAGCTCCGCGATTCCAAGGATCTCGGGAAGAAACTCCCGCTTTGGGATCACACGAATACTTGGTCTTTCGGACTTGTGGCCGCTCGCGTCTCCTTTCGCATGCTTCCCGACTTTGAAGGAGTTCAACTTTTCATCCTCGCACAGCGGCCTACCGGGACCACCTCCGAAAAACAGGTAGTGAAGCTTGAGCCGTTTCGCCGTCGCGTCTTCCTGGAAAACCAACCAGACGACACAGCCGCTTAGCTTCTCCGCAAGGTTGATGTTCACGTTCTGTTTGGAGGTTTTGGCATCCGCTTTTGAGCTCTTGAGTTGAACGTGCCGCATTACGCCGTTGCATTCAAGCACCAAATCGTAGCCAGAAGCGTCGACCTCGGAGCGAAGAACCTCCACTGTCTGATGCCGATTCAGCCAGGCTTCCTGCAAGAGTTCAGACACGAAGACATGTTCCAGCAGCTTCTCGCGGAAGCTTGATTCCGTGTAGTCGACGCGGCTGTCGCGGGTGGTCATTCGCGATCCTCCTTTCGAAGGCTGCCCGCTGTCTTGGGGCGAGGCTACACGTCGCCCCAGGTCTTGCCCACCTTCACGTCGATCTTCAGGGGCACGGCCAGGTCGAGGGAGGCGGGCATGATGCGCAGCACCATCTCCCGCAGGCCGTCCAACTCGGCGGCCGGCCCCTCGAAGATGAGCTCGTCGTGCACCTGGAGGAGCATCTTCGTCTTCATGGCGCGCTCCTCCAGCTCGGCGTCGATGCGGTTCATGGCGACCTTGATGATGTCGGAGGCGGTGCCCTGGGTGGGCATGTTGACGGCGATGCGCTCGGCGGCGGCGCGCACCTGGGGGTTGGCGGAGCTGATCGCGGGCACGTAGCGGCGGCGGCCCATGATCGTCTCGGCGTAGCCATTCTTGCGGGTGTCGGCGATGACGCTCTCCCGCCACTCCTTGACGCAGGCGTACTTCTGGAAGTAGGTCTCGATGAAGGCATTCGCCTCCTCACGGGAGATGCCCTCCCGCTGCGAGAGGCCGAAGGCGGTCAAGCCGTAGAGGACGCCGAAGTTGAAGACCTTGGCGCGACGGCGCATCTCCGGCGTTACCTCGTCGAGGGGCACGCCGAAGACCTGCGAGGCGGTGGCGGCATGGATGTCCTCGTCGCGGTGAAAAGCGTCCAGGAGGCTGGGGTCTTTGCAGAGGTGGGCGAGGATGCGCAACTCCACCTGCGAGTAGTCGGCGGCGAGGAGGTAGGGGTCGGGGCCGATGTCGCGGGCGATGAAGGCGCGGCGCACCTGACCGCCCAGCTCCGACCGCAC
>JALHUB010000040.1 GCA_022865685.1 Dehalococcoidia bacterium
CGCGGCTGCGGGCGATGTAGGGGAATTGTGTACTGTCTGCGGGATGAATCCCGCAGCTACCGTGGATCGGCAAAGAGCTGATGGTTTCAACCCTCAGAGTTGTTGATTCTCTTCTCGACGCACCCGCCGATCCAGGAGCGCATTGCGCTGCTGCGGGCGATGTAGTGCGTCCATCCCGGGGTCGCTGGTTGCTTTTTACTCTCTGCGGGATGAATCCCGCAGCTACCGTGGATCGGCAAAGAGCTGAGGGTTTCAACCCTCAGAGCCGTTTACCCCTTCTCGACGCACCCGCCGATCCAGGAGCGCATCGACCTGCTGCGGGCAATGTGAGGGCGAGCTACTCCAGGATGTTCCCTTGGGCGTCTAAGAAAAGGCAACGCTCGTAGCCGAATGCGTTCCACAATTTGTCGTTCATGCGCTTGAGGACCGCCTGCCGCTCGCCTCTCAGGTCTTCGGCGTAGACCAACGGTGTGGTCAGAACAGATTCGGTCCAGCGGCGAGCCCGCAAGTCCGAGGCTGCCCCAGCCTCAAGCCAGAGCGCTGAGGAGTTCAGAATCGTTAGACCGAATGCGCAGGGACTGTAAAGCGCCGCACAATCGTAGACGGCGACGCAAGAGCGGACGAAACTGTCCACAAAATCTAGGACTACGCCAGCCGCGAGCGACGGACGATCAACGTTTTGCTCCACAGGATAGCAGCTGGCGAATTCGACATGCCCCGTCGTGTGGACTTCCAAGTATGTTTCCACTTCACCGTCTAGTCTCTGCTCCGCACGCAGCCCCCAAAGAGTCGGAGAAGGCCAACCACAATTGACATAATAGGAACGGTCATCGCGGCGATGGGCGGAGCCCATCACGATCTTGAGGCGCTCCTCGGCAGTATCGACACATTCTTCCTGAAGATAGACAGGCGTTGCAGTCAGAAAAGTCCATGTATGTTCAGAACCAACCGTGCGGGCCAAGCGGCGCCTCCGCTGAGCTAGAAAGCGTTCGATTTGGCTCCTACCCTCGAATCCCGCGAGGAAGCTTGCGCCAATTTCCTCGACTGACATCTTATCCTTCTGCCTCCCGTGCCTCTTCCAGAACTGATTGAGCCCCCGATGTGTGATCATGTGTGGGCTGCTTAGGCTGCGAGGGACTCGAACTACGATCACGTACGCGCCGCTTTGCAGCGGCACATCTTCCACTTGTAGGCCGCCAAGCCGAGGTGCGATGTTTGAGAGGCAACTGGACCTAATTCGCTCAGCGTGTCCCGTTCCTCCGACGCCGGTCAATCTGGCCGCGACGCCATCGTCGTCTTCATCCACTCCGATGTAAATATCGCCGCCTCGGTGGTTGGCCATGGCTGCGATGTCTCGCAGCATCTCGCGGACCTGTTCGTCCGTCCGCCCGTACATATCGCGTTTGAACTCAACGCGATCATTCTCTTGAACCGATGACTCGATGAGGGATTGAAGGTCACCTTCCTCGATGTCGCTAAGAGGCTTCCCGAAGGGAATCATGATCGGCCTCCGCCGAGGCTACGTCCAACACCGGCTATTCTTTAGTGCGGCGCGCGCCAGATCTCCGTCCACTTGAAGCGCCGCGCCACGCCGCGCCCGATGAGAATCGCCGGCACTGACGCGGCGACGCAGACGATGGCGGCTACGAGGAAGATGTCCTGGAAGCTGCCCACCTCCAGACCTTGCAGCGTCTCCGTGTAGTTCGGGTCGTCGAGGGGCACCGTGCCGGCAAGCTGGTAGAAGTGCCCCAGCCCGTGCGCCGTCAGCAGCGCCACGCCGACAAGCATCCCAACAAGCCGCATCACCGTCAGCAGGGCGGAGGCGGTCGCGCGCTCCTGCTCGGCGACGGAGTTGATGACGGCGGCGCTGATGGGCGCGATCACCAGTCCGAAGCCGAGGCCGGTCAGCATCAGGTTGAGCGTGAACCACGGGTCGGCGATGTCCGCGGTCCAGAAGTGCATGAAGAAAAAGCCGACGCCGCTGATCGCCATGCCTATCGCAGCCGTGCGATGGTAGCCGATCCAGCCCGCCAGGTAACCGCCGGCCACGGCGCCGACGGGCAGCATCACGGTCAGGCGCATGAGGTTGAGGCCGCCCAGGAAATAGCTGCCATCAAGGATCACAATGGTGAAGATGGGGACGGAGACCATCGCGACGATCAGGCCGCCGCCCATGAGCATGTGCGTGAAGTTGCCGGCGGCGAACACGACCGAGCGGAACAGCGACAGGGCCAGCATCGGCGTCTTGGCGACGCGCTCTCGCCAGATGAAGGCGACCATGCAGGCTGCGGCCGAGATGTAGAGCGCGACGTTCACCCAGACCGGCCGCGCTGCGACAGGGTCGTCGGTGAGGGCGACGGCGAGCGTGGTCAGGGCGCCGGCCAGGAGGATGCCGCCGACGTAGTCGACCGGAACCCGCTCGTGCTTCTTGTCGCGCGAGAACCTGAGGACGACGAAGGCGACAGGCAGGGCGAGCGGCACGTTTATCCAGAAATGGCCCCGCCAGCCGAGCAATTCGACGAGGCTGCCGCCCCAGAGGGGGCCGAGTAGTCCGCCGCCCTCTGCCGCAGCGCCGAGAAGCCCGAAGCTCAGGGCCCGTCGTTCCGCCGGCACGTGCTCGGCGACGATGGCCATCGAGACGGGCACGAGCGCACCGGCCCCAAGCGCCTGCACCGCGCGGGCGACGATGAGCATCGTCAGGCCCTGGCAGGCGGAGACCCAGAGAGAACCGATCAGGAAGATAGCCAGCGCCACCAGGAAGACGCGGCTGTGGCCGTAGACGTCGGCGATGCGGCCCATCAGCGGCATGGCGACGACGTAGCCGAGGATGTAGCCGTTGACGATCCAGGCGGCGCGATAGAACTGGTCGATGGGGACGTTGACGCCGTTGAGGATCGGCTCCAGGAGCGTCACGACAACCGTCTGGTCGAGCGCGCCGAGGAAGACGGCGAAGCCGACGGCGATGAGGAGCCAGTTCGGCGAGAAGGGCCGTGCTCCCGCGGCGGCGTTTTGTGTCAGGGCGGCGCTTTCGCTCTCGGCGGTCATTGCGGCGGCGGTGTGATTGTGATCTGCTCGCCGAAATTGGAGAGCGCCAGCTTGCGGACGATGTTGTCCGCTTCGCCCGGCGCGATGGGCCCCTTGAGGTAGACCTGCCGGATCAGCGATCCGTCTACTTCTATCCAGGCTTCGATGCCGACTGTGAGGCCGGGCCTGGAGATGGGCACCGCTGTAGCCAGGACGTCCGACTGGACGGTGCCCTCCACGTGCCAGGTCTGCACGCCGCCGACCTTTTCCTCGCCGGTGACCTGCGCGTTCTGGAGCGAGCCGATGATCGCCTTGACGCCTTGGGTCGGGTCGAAGATGTCCTTGATCGTTGTGCCGGAGGGAAGCGGCTGCCACTGGCGGTTGAAGGGATTCGTCATCCAGCCCTGTTCGCCTACGCCGATGATCTCGACTTTGACCGTTTGACTGCCGACCTTGGCTTCGATGGCGGCGTGCATGCGGTCCGGGACGACGACGTCGCCGTCGGCGGAGACGAGCTGGAGGCCGTTGGGAATCGGCGAGGTGCCGTTCTCGTGTGTGAGGCTGAAGTGGAACGTCTGGAGGGAGTCGAAGGCCTGGACGGCAGCGGGCAGCACTGAGGCGGCCGGCGGCAGCGGCCCGCTGGTGGGGGAGCCGCCTCCTCCTCCGCCGCAGGCAGCGAAAGCCAGCAGACAGGCGCCGAAGGGGGCTGCTATCGCAAGGGCAAGGCCGGTCCTTTTCATGGCAACACCTTCACTCCTGAACCGTCGACAACTCCGCCGATCCGCCAGCAGTCGAGACCGTCGGCGGCCATGCGCCGCTCCAGCTCCGGGCCGCGGTCCCGTGGGATGGCGATGAGGAGGCCGCCCGACGTTTGCGGGTCGAAGAGTACCTGCGTCATCGCCTCGTCGATGTCCTTATCGATGGTCACGCTGTCCTGGAGGGCGTCGCGGTTGCGCGCGCCGCCGCCGGTGCCGAAGCCGCGCCGTGCGTAGTCGAGAGCGCCGGGCAGGAGAGGCAGGCGGCCCGCTTCGATTTTGAGGGCGACGCTGCTGGCCTTCGCCATCTCGGCGCCGTGGCCGAGGAGGCCGAACCCCGTGACGTCGCACATGGCATCGATGCC
>JALHUB010000041.1 GCA_022865685.1 Dehalococcoidia bacterium
ACGATGAAGGTCCACGAATACCAGGCGAAGCGCATCCTCGCCGGCCATGGCGTCAGCGTCCCGAAGGGCGGCGTCGCGACGACCGCCGCGGAGGCGCGACACATCGCCGAGGAGCTGGCGGGGCCGGTCGTCATCAAGGCACAGGTGCACGCCGGCGGCCGCGGCAAGGGCGGCGGCATCGCGCTTGCCGACGCCCCACAGCAGGCCGAAGAGGCGGCGGCGCGGATCATCGGCATGACGCTGGTGACGCCGCAGACGGGTCCCGAAGGCCGCGTCGTGCGCAGCGTCCTCGTCGAAGAGCAGCTCAAGCCGGAGCGCGAGCTATATCTAAGCGTGATCATCGACAACGCGGCCGGCTGTCCTGTCGTCATGGCGAGCGCCGCCGGCGGCATGGAAATCGAAGAGGTCGCGGCAAAGTCGCCGGAGCTCATTCGACGCGCGCAGGTCGACCCGGCGATCGGCCTGCAGCCGTTCCAGGCGCGGCAGCTCGCATTCGCCCTCGGCCTCGACGGCGACCTCCTGCGACCCGCCGTGCAGCTCATGTCCTCTCTCTACAGGGCTTTCGCCGCCTGCGACTGCTCCCTGGCCGAGATCAATCCGCTGGCCGTGACCTCCGACCGGCGCGTCCTCGCCCTCGACGCCAAGCTCAACTTCGACGACAACGCGCTCTTCCGCCATCCCGACATCGTCGAGCTGCGCGACAAGGGCGAGGAGGACCCGCTGGAGGTGCAGGCGCAGGAGCTGGGCATCAACAATTATGTCAAGCTCAGCGGCAACATCGGCTGCGTCGTGAACGGCGCCGGCCTGGCGATGTCGACGATGGACGCGATCAAGCTGGCGGGCGGCGAGCCGGCCAACTTCCTCGACATCGGCACGGTGAACGACGTGGGGCGGGTCGTCAACGCGTTCAAGATCCTGACCGCCGACCCGAACGTGAAGGCGATCCTCATCAACATCTTCGGCGGCATGGCGAGAGTGGACGTGATCGCCCAGGGCGTCGTCGACGCGCAGCGGGAGATGAAAATCGACGTGCCGGTCGTCGTGCGCCTGGCGGGGACGAACGTCGAAGACGGCGAGCGCATTCTCGCGGAGGCGAGTCGCGATTTAATCCGCGCGAAGGGGCTCGGCGAGGCGGCGGCGAAGGCGGTCGCGGCGGCCGGTGGAGTGTGACGTGGAGCGACCGGCATCCATCGACATGCTCGTGCCGCTTCTGGCGATGCCGCCGGTCGCGCCATTGCGAGAGCGACTGCGCGGGCAAGGCATCGAGGTCCGGCGCGCGAAGGTGTGGGAGGCAAGCCTACTGCGCGACTTCATCGTCGAGCACCTCTTCCCGCCCTGGGCCGAAGAGGCGGCGGTCGCCTTCAGCAACAAGCCGATTTCGGCTTTCCTGGCCTTCGACGGCGTCCGGACGGTCGGCTTCGCGGCCTACGAGTGCACGTACCGCGGCGTCTTCGGGCCCATCGGCGTCGACGCGCCGTATCGCGAGCGCGGCATAGCGACGGCGCTCCTGCTAGAGAGCCTGGCGTCGATGCGGGAGATGGGCTACATCTACGCGATCATCGGGCAGGCCGGGCCGCGCCGCTTCTTCGAGAAGGCGTGCGGCGCCCTGGCGGTGCCGGAGGACTGGCCGAAATACGTGGGAGACGGATGAAGTGAGCATTCTTGTCGATTCGAGCACGCGCGTCGTCGTGCAGGGGATAACCGGACGCGAGGGCAGCTTCCAGACGCGTCGCTGCATTGAGTACGGGACGAGGGTCGTGGCCGGCGTCACGCCCGGTCGCGGCGGCGAGATAGCGGAAGGCGCGCCCGTCTTCAACACGGTCCGCGAGGCCGTTGACGCGACTGGCGCCAACTGCAGCCTCATCTTCGTGCCCGCGCCCGGCGCCGCCGATGCCATACTCGAGGCGAAAGACGCCGGTATTCCAGTCATCGTCTGCATAACGGAAGGCGTGCCAACGCTGGACATGGTGATGGTGAAGAACCAGCTTCGCGGCAGCAGCGTGCGCCTGATCGGGCCGAACTGCCCCGGCGTCATCACGCCCGGCCAGTGCAAGGTCGGCATCATGCCGGGTGACATCTTCTTGCCGGGCCGCGTGGGCGTCGTTTCCCGCAGCGGGACGCTGGTCTACGAAGCGGTGGCGCAGCTCACGGCGCTGGGCATCGGCCAGTCGACGTGCGTGGGCGTCGGCGGCGACCCGATCGTCGGCACGAGCCTTAGGGACGTGCTCACCGCGTTCCAGGCGGACGACGGTACGGCCGCGGTCGTGCTCATCGGCGAGATCGGCGGCGGCTTCGAGCAGGAGGCGGCCGAGTTCATCAAGTCGCAGATGACGCCCAGACGGGGTGGCAAGCCGGTCATCGCGTTCATCGCCGGCAGCACGGCGCCGCCCGGGCGTCGCATGGGGCATGCGGGCGCGATCATTGCCGGCAACACGGGGACAGCGCAGGCGAAGAAGGAAGCGCTGGCCGCGGCGGGCGCCACGATCTGCGACAGCCCGGCCGAGATTGGCTCGATGACCGAGCGTCTGCTAGGGCAGCGCGGTCTCATCTGACGCATCGATCACGAGAAGGGAGTCAGTCGTGAACAAGAGAGAGGAACTCGCGGCCGCATTCTTGGCCAATCTGCAAACAAAGCGGTTCGATGACGCAGCGGCGATGCTGAACGAGAGCGTCACCCTCACGGTGCCCCAGGTGCCGAACCCGATACAGGGTCGCGATGCCGTCATCATGGCTATGCGGATGGCGGCGGACAGCGGCCAGGGCCTCGACATGGTCGGCTTCGCGACGCCCGCGGAGCAGCCGGACGGCGCGGTCCGGGTGGCGGGGAAGGCGCCGAAGGGTCTGCTGTGGATCGTCGCTTTCGTCCTCCGGAAGGCGAAGAAGGTGACAGTCACGCTGCGCTTCGGGGAAGGCGACCTGATAGAGGCAATGGACTTGCTGCTGGCCTGAGCTACGATACGGGAAGCTGCGTGTGGGAGGGCGACGGCCAATGCCTCGAGCTTCCGAAACGCCAGCATCTGGCTCTCTTGCCGCTATGTCTCCCGATGCGGCACTTCAGTATGTCGGCGCGCTCGTGGACGAGTCTCTGGCCTCCAGAAGCCAAGAGGGCCTGGAACGGGCCGTCAAGCTGGCAGAGACTCTGCATGCTAGAGTGACGGATCCGATCCAGGACGCGACGCTCGACTATTTCGAGGCAACCGCCTGGAGCGGAATAAGGGAACTGTCGCGCTCTGGGCAAGAGGCTGCGTGGGATTGGGAACAGCCGCAACTCGAGAAAGAGATCCTCCACTTGCGCCGTGCTGCGGCATTGGCGGCCACCAAACAGATGCCGACCGTCCGCGCCTGCCAGATCTTCACAAACCTGGGAAACGCTTTCGACACGGTTGGCCGTTTTGTGGAGGCCGTTCGGTACTGGGAAAGCGCACTGTCGCTGGACCCGGATTTTTCCATGGCGCGCGGCAATCTGGGCATCGGTTTCGCGATATACGCAGACGCGTTGTGGGAGGGGCACGACAGGAGGGCTTTCTTCGAGCGGGCGCACGCCGAATTGTCCAGTGTCGGTCAAGACACAGAGCCGAACGCTGGCATTGTCTTCGTTGAGCTGCGCCGAAAAGTCGAGGCGATTCTGAAATCCAAGGTTGAGCCGAGACACCCTCTGCCGAATGAGGCACCAGGAAGGTCATCGCAGGAGCGCCAGTACCGCCGGTGGTGCCTGAGCGAGAGGCTTTTCTTGAACCCGCAGAATGATCTCGCCGCCTCACAACCCGCCGCATGTGACACCCTCACACTTCATTCAATAGTCGTTCCGATCTGGGACGGCCCGTATTATCACGGCTTCTTCAACCAACTGAAGCAAGAATATGTCTCAGCTCGCTGGCTCCTCTACGATGGGATGACAAGCCACGGGTCCCATTTTTCGGACCGTCGGGTTACGCTGTCCAACACGTTGGATTATCCCGCGTATGGCATCGGCGTTGAGAAGGTCAAACTAGCCTACCGTGCAGCCTACTCTCTGTTCGACAAGATGGCCTACTTCTTGAACCACTACTTCCACTTGGGAATCCCTGAACGAGGCGTCAGATTTCGCACCGTTTGGTATACCGGAGGTCATCGGAGAGAGAGGCTGTCGGCACCCTTCCAGGCCTGTCGTAATCTCTCTTTGCGAGGCCTGTTTTGGCTTTCAAAAGACCTCTCTGAGGATAGTCCGGGGGTTAGGGAAGGCATTGAACCTGCCGCAGCTACGCTCAGAGAGATTAGAAACCACCTTGAGCATAAGTACCTCAAGGTGCACGAGATTTGGCTCCGAAAGCCGGAGGATGACTCTGTATCCGCTGCCGACGGCCTGACTGACACGTTGGCTCATTCGGTAGGCCGCGGGGAGTTCGAGGCAATGGCGATGATGATGTTCCGCTTGGTCCGCGCGTCTCTGATCTACCTTTCGCTCGCTGTCGCCAGCGAAGAGCACCGTCGAGCGAGGGAAAGAGAACCAGGAGCCATCGTACCAGCAATGGCCCTGGGTAGTTATGAGGATGCGTGGAAGACGTAGAAGTCTTCACGACCGGGCACATGCACTTGGCGATAACTTCCTGCTGTCCCCGCTTCGCAACTGCTGTATATGATCAAATGACGGTTGGCTGGCGCGAGGAGAACGTGTAGAGCTTCGCCGGACGGTGCGCGCCGAGCACGATTGTCCGCTCCGTCGGCCGCACGATGCCCAGCGCAAGCATCCTCTTCCGGAAGTTCCGCTTGTCGACCCTCTTCCCGAGAATCGACTCGTACACCCGCTGGAGCTGGCTGAGCGTGAAGTACTGCGGCAGCAGGCTGTAGGCGACGTTGGTGTACTCCATCTTCGACCGCAGCCGGCCCAGAGCGTATTCGAGGACGGTGTCGTTCTTGAAGGCGAGTCGCGGCAGATCGTTGAGGGCGAACCAGGCGGTCGTCCACTCGTCGCGCTGCGGCAGGCTGACGCTGTTGTGGTCGACGAGTGCGAAGTAGCCGATGGCGACCGCGCCACCAGCGGCCGGATCGTCCAGCTCGCCGAAGGTGTAGAGCTGCTCCAGGTAGACGTCGCGCACGCCCGTCTCCTCGACCAGCTTGCGCGCCGCCGCCTCGTCGAGCGTCTCGTCGGGGCCCAGGCGGCCGCCGGGAATGGCCCACCAGCCCTTGTTGGGCTCAACGCCGCGGCGTATGAGCAGCACCATCAGGTCATCGTCGACGACGGTGAAGATGACGACGAAGACGGCGACGATTGGCGAGCTGTCGCGCAGCGTCTTACCTCCCATCGACGACGCTCCCTTGCAGTGACCAGGAACTCGCGCGCTCGACGCGGACGCGCACGAGTTCGCCCGGGCGACAGTCGCCGCTGAAATGCAGCAGCTTGTCGCTGCGCGTGCGGCCGCGCCACCTACCCTTCGCGCTCTCCTCGACCAGCACTTCCTCGACCGTGCCGACGAGCGCGGCGTTGATCTCGCCGGCGATCCGCTTCTGTAGCGCCTCGACGGCCTGCAAGCGGGCCCGCTTCACCTCCCGAGGAACGTCGTCGGCCATCTGTCGCGCGGCGATGGTGCCCGGCCGCGGCGAGTATGCGGCGACGTGGACCTTGTCGAAGCGGAGGCGTTCCAGGAGGTCATAGGTGCGCTGGAACTGGGCGTCGCTCTCGCCACAGAAGCCGGCGATGACGTCGGTCGAGATGGCGACTCCGGGGATGCGCCGCCGGATGCGGTCGACGACGGCGACGTACTCCTCCGCCGCATAGCCGCGTCGCATGCGGGCCAGCACGTCGTCGTCGCCGGACTGGAGGGGCAGGCTGAAGCATTCGCAGACCTTCGGTAGCTCCGCGACGGCATCGACGATGCTCTCCGTGACGTCGGTGGGGTAGGAAGTGAGGAAGCGGATGCGCTCCAGGCCGTCGATGACGTGCAGGTCGCGCATGAGGCCGGCGAGGCCCGGCACATCCGGCAAGTCGCGGCCGTATGCCTCGACTGACTGGCCGAGCAACGTTACCTCCTTCACGCCGCCGTCGACAAGGTGCTGCACCTCCGCGTGGACGTCGGCCGGCGGGCGGCTGCGCTCGCGCCCGCGACGATAGGGGACGATGCAGTAGGAGCAGAACTTGTTGCAGCCGTAGACGACCGGCACGAAGGCGGTGGGCGCTTCGACGCCGGGAAAGACATCTTTCCAGAACTGCGACGGCGCGCAGTCGTCGGGCAGGCCGTCGATACCGGCGGCCGCGACGATGTCAGCGAAGGCCTGCGGCGGCGCGAAGGCGTCGACGTACGGGAAGCGGCGTCGCAGCTCGTCGAGCTGTGGCCCGACCATGCAGCCGGTGAGCACGATCTTGAGGTCGCGTCGCTTTGCTTTCAGGCGCTTCGCTTCGCCCACCTTGCTAGCGGCGCGCTGTTCGGCGTGCTCACGCACGGCGCAGGTGTTGACGACGAGCAGGTCCGCGTCTTCCGGGGCATCGACGGCTTCGTGGCCGAGGCGCGCCAGGCCGGCGGCGAGCTTCGCAGAGTCGGCCTTGTTCATCTGGCAGCCGAATGTCCAGATATAGTAGCGCAAGCCAGTCCCCTCGAAAAAGACAGCCCCGAAAGGGGCGTGCGTCCAAATGCCGGCGGAGGAAATGGGATTCGCCCAGACGGGCGGCCGCCCGGCCGAACCCATGACCCCAGTTTCCCAGAGGTAACCGGTTGGCGGAGGGAATGGGATTCGAACCCATGACCCCAGTTACCCAGGGTAACCGCTTAGCAGGCGGCCGCACTAGACCACTATGCGATCCCTCCGCGAAGACGATGTTAGCATGCGGCGCGATGCCTTTCAAGCTCGACGGCGGGCTCCCGGCCCCGCGACGATCCGTCAGAGTCGCGGATTGACGGAAGATGGTACAATTGCTGCGATTCTGAGGCGGCGCAGGCTCAGATCTTATGTCGCGTCGCGCCGGACCTCATGCCCTCCCGCCGAAACTTTCGAGGCACAGGGATGTCGAAGCGCTCCCAGGCGGCTCTGCTAGTCGGCCTCTGCATCCTGGCGGTCGCGCTGCTCGGCGTGTGGTATTCGCGCGCACAGGCGCCGGAGCGTTTGTCGGAGAGCGCCAGCGGCGGGCAGCCCCCCTCGCCCGCACCAACCGCAACTTCCACGCCCGCTCCCGCCTTCCCCTCGCCGGTTGCGGACCGCGACGTCGACGGCGACGGCGTGACGAACGACGTCGACAACTGCCCCTTCGTCGCCAACGCCGGCCAGAGTGACGCCGATGCGGACAACGCCGGCGACGCCTGTGACCCGGGACTCGATTCGCCCGCCGCAGGCACGGGAATCGACGCGTGGGGTCAGATGATCAACACGACTGCCGCGGCCGTGCAGACGTGCTACCAGTCCGGCGTCCCCCACACGGACGCGGCCGGCGGCATCAGGACGGCGTACGGCCCCGACTCCTTCTTCCCGAACGGCGTCTTCTGGGTCAGCGATCATCCCACCGACGCCGCGGCGATCCCGGCTCTGAGCGCCGCCGGCTTCAACACGGCGCTGACAACGCGGAGCGCCGACGTTTCGTCGCTGCTGGCCCAGATCACGGATGGTTCCTTCAAGCTGATCATCAACGAGGACCTGCTGCCGGGAGAGCACTTCATCAGCCAGCCGTCGACCTTCGACGAGGAGCTGTTTCAGCGCTATAAGGACGACCCGCGCGTCATCGCCTGGTGGCTGGACGACGAGCCACTGCACATGGCGGTGAGAAGCATAACTACCCCGGAGCCGAGCTACGACGCCATCGCTCAGGTGTATCGCGAGCACAAGAGCCAGACGAACCAGCCGTTTTTCATCACCGAGGCCGCGCTTCAGGATGTCGGGCCCTGGTGGGAGCGTTTCCTCAACCTGGGCGACATCGCCAGCACGTACCTCTACCCGAAGACCGTAACCTGGGACGGCTCCTGGGATGATACCGCGGACGCCGTGAGGTCGATGGTCGAGGCCGTCGACGGCGACAGGCCGGCCTGGTTCGTCCCCCAGGCCTGGATGGGCGTGGATATGTGGGTGTACCCGACGCCCCTGGAGGAGAGGGCGCAGGTCTACACGGCGATCATCCACGGGGCCACGGGCCTGCTGCACTTCGCCTGGGATAGCTGCACCCTGCGCGCCTGGGACGGCAACATCTACGGCGGTATTCGCCCCGACATGGAAGCGGCCCTGCCGGATTGCCCGAACGGCGGCGTCATCGCCGAGGAGGAAATAGCGCAGGCCACGGAGCTGTGGGACTCGCTGGATGCGTCGAAGGGCGGCATCAACAAAGAGATCGAAGACCTGAAGCCGGTCATCCTGTCGCCGACCTCGAGTCAGCCGTACTTCGTCTACGTCGATGCGGACCCACGCTCGCAGGCGCCCGTCCGGACCATGATGAAGCACTACAACGGCGATTACTACCTGCTCGCCGTCAACATCGACAGCGTCGCGGTCGACGCGAAGTTCGTGCTGCCGTTCATCATCGACAACGCGGAGGTTATGTTCGAGGACAGGGCGCCCGCTTCGTACTCGGGATTCGCGATAACGGACGAGTTCTCGCCGCTCGACGTGAATGTCTACAGGATCACGCCCGCCGGATGAGCCCGAGGACTAGAATCGGGGGAAGCTCACGGCGAGCTTCGCCAGCGTTGGGTGCTCGACGGTGAATCGCAGCTCGAGGAGATAGAGGATCTTGCCGACGTCCTTCAGCGCGCCCAGCGGGCTCTCGCGACCTTCGAAGACCTGCACCAGCTCCTGCCGAATGTCGTTCAGGTAATCCCCGGCGGAGCTGCTGTCCACCGTCTCTTCCAGGTAGCTGATGATCTGGCGGTATTCCTCTTTGTCCAGCCAGACGCCCTGACAGGTCGAGCAGACGTCGACGGCGACGTCTGACTCGCCGTAATGGACGGTGGTCATCGGATGGCCGTCCTTGGGACAGGAATAGCGCTGTTGCTGTCGCGCCCGGAACTTGTCGATGTCCTTCCACAGGTCCACGTTGAGCCAGTAGTAGTCACCGCCGTCTTCCCTGTCCTTCAGCACCCGCAGCTCGTCTTTGTCGAACCACGTGCCCTGGCAGTTTGGGCAGCGGTCGATGCGGATGCCGCCCACATCGACGCGTTCGAGGGTCTGGTGACAATTGGGGCAGTTCATGGATTTCTCCCATCTAGGCGCTCAGCGACGACGGTGGTCTCGTCTGGCGATCTTCGGTCAGGATGCGGGCGTTGTCAAGTGAGTAGTCCGCGACGCCGCACGTTGCTTTCTTCAGGCAGGTGCGCGTATAACCAATGATGGCTAAACTATGGGGCACTTGGGACACCGTGATAGCGTTCACAATCACAACCAAAGAGGGGGTTAGTGCATATGACAGACGTAGGAATACCCGAAGAGCTGAAGGACATAATCAAGGGGTCGATAGCCGGACTTACGGGATTCGTGGATAGCGACGTCCTGCCGCTCGAGGCGAAGTACAAGGAAATCCTCCACGATGAGCGGAAGCTGTTCGGCGAAGACGGCTTGCTGGCGCCGGAGATCCGTGAGGCGCGCGACGGCATCCGCCAGAAGTCGGCGCAGGCGGGCTTCTACGCCATGATGGCGCCGGAGAGCGTCGGCGGCGGCGGCCTGCCGTGGGCGGTAGGTCCGTTCCTGCTGGAGGCGTTGAACCGCAAGTACGGCCCCGGTCGCATTTTCATCAGTTGGGCGGCCTCCTTCCTGAGCACGCCGCTGCTCGCCAGCTTCGTCGACGGCCCGTCGCACTTGTTCCTGCAGGCCGGCCCGGCTATCCGCGATGAGGTGTTGCCGGAGGTGCTGGAGGGCAAGAAGACGGTCTGCTTCGCTGTCACAGAGCCGGGCGCGGGCTCCGACCTCTGGGGGCTGAAGACGAAGGCGAAGCGCGACGGCGACGAGTGGGTAGTCAACGGCTCCAAGCAGTGGATCACCAACGCGCCCTACTGCGACTACGCCGCTGTCTTCGCGATAACGGATGGAGAGGCGTTCGCCGCGCACAAGGGCGGACTGACCTGCTTCCTGCTTGACGCGAAGGCGCCGGGGTTCACCAAGGACAGGCCGGAGCGCATTATCGGCCACCTGTCCAGCGACTGTGGCGGCTTCACGATGGATGACGTGCGCGTCAGGAACGATTACATGATCGGCACCCTGGGCGGCGCTTTCCAGATAGCTATGTTCGGCATCTCCGAGGGCCGCATGGGCATGGCCGGCGCTTGCCTGGGGCTGGCGCAGTGGGCGCTCGACCGCTCGCTGGAGTACGCCAAGGAACGCAAGACCTTCGGCGTCCCACTGGCGGAGCACGAGGCACTCCAGTTCATGATGGCCGACATGGCGATGGAGATCTTCGCGACCAAGTACGCGATCATCCAGACAGCGAAGATGCTCGACGCGGGCGAGATCCCGGTCAAGGAGATCTGCATCTCCAAGGCGCTGTCGATTGAGATGTGCCAGCGGGCCTACGACAAGGCGATCCAGATTCACGGCGGCATGGGCCTCTCCAGCGAGCTGATGTTGGAGGAAGGCTTCCGCATCGCCCGCACGGCGCGAATCCCGGACGGGACCTCGGAGATACAGCGGCGGACGATCTTCCGCCAGCTCCTCCGCGGCGACACAGCGTTCTAGACAAACAGACAAGAGAACGAAGACGTAGCCGGTGGTCCACTTCAGGCGGACCGCCGGCTACCTTTTTGCACCGGACTCCACACCTTCCACTCCTGGTCCCTCAACGGCGGTCTACCGCCCACTGGGCGTTCTCAGGATTGACCCTTCTCGCGGAGTGTATCTACACTTAGTCGACCCCCGCGGCGACGAAGCCCGCTAGCGCCGGTCGACAGCGCGCCCTGACGGAGCAGGCAGACGCCCATGACAGGCGATGATTCCCGGCAATTCGTCGTGATCTCCCACAGCCACTGGGACAGGGAGTGGTACGTGCCGTTCCAGACGTATCGCGTCCGCCTCGTGGGGCTGATGGACCACGTGCTGGACATGCTCGTCGCCGACGCGGAGTGGAAGCACTTCATGACCGACGGTCAAGTTGTGCTCCTGGAGGACTACCTCGTCGTGCGACCGGACCGGCGGCGGCTGATCACGCGCCTTGTGCGGCAGGGCCGGCTCCTCATTGGGCCGTGGTACGTCGCGCCGGACGAGTTCCTGCCGGGCGGCGAATCGCTCATACGCAACCTGCAATTCGGGGTACGGCTCTCGCGGGAGCTCGGCGGCGTCATGCCGGTTGGCTACTCGCCGGATGCCTTCGGCCACATCGCTCATCTACCGGCGATACTGCGCGGCTTCGGCTTGGACTACGCCGTCGTCTGGCGCGGCCTCGACGAGCGCGCACGCAAGACGGAGTTCATCTGGCGATCGCCAGACGGCAGCACCGTCCTGACCCTCCACATGCCGCTCGGCTACGCCGCCGGCTGGCCTCTGCCCGTGGAGCCGAGGGAGATGGAAGCGAAGCTGTCCAGCCTTCGGCGAAAACTGGCGCCACTCGCGACCACCCGCTACCTCGCCATCATGAACGGGAACGACCACGCGCCGCCACAGTCGGACCTGCCGGCGTTGCTGGAATCCGCCAAGTCCGTGATATCGGAGGGCACGGTCGTCCACGGCAACCTGCCGCAGTTGCTGGCGGCGATAAGCGCGGAGGTTGTGGAAAGGCGAATCGCCCTGCCGCGGCATCGGGGCGAGATGCGCAGCGGGCAGAGGGCGCATCTCCTGCCGGGGGCGATCTCGGCGCGAATGTGGGTGAAGCAGCGCAACCAGCAGTGCGAGGACCTGCTCGTCGACTGGCTGGAGCCGCTTGTCGGCTGGTGCGGCCTTCTTCGCGCGCGTCTGGGCAGCGCCTGGCGAGAGCCGCCGCTCCCGTGGGGGCCGTTCACCGGCTACCCAACCGCCCGCGCATCGATGGCAGGGCTCGTGCGCGAGGCATGGCGGCAGTTGCTGCTCAACCAGTCGCACGACCCCATCTACGGCTGCGGCGTCGACGCGGTGTACGTCGACGTAACGGAGCGCTTCGATTCCTGCGAGCAGATTGGCGGCGACCTCGTGCGGCGGCTGCTGATGGACGTCGCGGCGCAGGTCGACACGGGCGGCGAGCCCGGCGTCGTCGTTTTCAACCCGCTCGGCGGCCCGCGCACGGACTTCGTGACGTTCGACTGGCCTGTTTCCGAGGATGGGCAGGCGCCGGTGTCGGTAGTCGACCCCGCCGGTCGCCGGCATGTCTGCCAGGTGATGTCGACTCCACCCGCGTCGGCCACTCTGCCGTTTTCGCCGCCGCGGACGGTAGAGGCCGGCTTCGTGGCG
>JALHUB010000042.1 GCA_022865685.1 Dehalococcoidia bacterium
AGGACGGTGATAGCGAGAATGCCGAGTAGCGTGCCTAGGTAGAGCAGGACCTTCGTCTGCGGCCGGCGGCGGAAGAAGCGCCAGCCCAGCGCCGCGACGAGCGTGCCGGCGGCGAAGAGGAGGACGCCGAAGTGGGCCAGGTACTGGTGGAAGGGCGTCGTCTCCAGCGACGCGTGGAAACCCTTGTAGAAGAGGTGATACTCGCTCCAGAAGGGCAGGAAGAAGGCGACCGAAAGAACGGCGAGCACGACAGCCTTCGCGGTGGCCCGTCCGGCGGCCGCCCAGTCCATGCGCCGTTCGTCGGCCCACTCAGCGATGAACACGACCGCGATGCCGATGAGCAGGAACGGCGGGTAGTCCCAGGAGTTGATCGGGCGAAGGGCGCCGATCAGAAGTCCCAGCAATCCCACGCCGAGCCAGCTCACGACCTGCCGCTGGCGCGCGTTCGGCAGGTCCTTACGATTGTTCAGGACGAGCGCAAGACCTACGCCGAGTATCGCGACGTCGAAGGGTATGGCCATCACGTGGGCATGCAGGTCGGCGAAGAGGAAGCTGAAGAACGGGAACTCGGTGATGCTGGTTTGCCCCGGCATCATCCGGCTGGGGGCCCAGAAGTCGAACGGCACCAGGTGGGCGCCGCCGAATATCACCTTCCAGATGCCGCCCAGCATGCCGACGAAGCCACTGACGAAGAAGATTCCGTCGCCGGCATGCAGACTGCTGACCTTGGTGAAACGCTCCGCGGTCTGGTAGACGCCTTGAAGGTTGCCGATCACTGCGACGAATACGATGCCCAAGATGCCCGCCACTAGTGGCCCGCCGCCGCCGATACGCTTGAACCCCGGCCGCCAGCGGACGCGCTGCCGCGTCGCCTCCGTCAGGTTGTAGATGACGGAGAACGCGGCGCCGACGGTCATGGCGAAGAAGAGCGGCACCGCCAGGTTGAAGGCTATCTCCGGCAGGATGCCCGTTAGCTTGATCAGCGTCGCGGTCATGAACTGGCCGAAGTAGTAGTAGTTCAGGTAACCGCCGGCGAACCAGGGGTCGTAGGGCGGCATCGTCGTGCTGCGGGTCACCGCGTTGAGGTAGGCGAAATCCATCGGCTTTTCGCCGCCGCGGAAGGGATGCCACAGGTCCGGGTCGAGCGTCCGTATCCAGTAGAAGATGAGGAACGCGCCGATGAAAAGCGCTTCGCTCAGCAGGATGCGCCGCCAGTGCTCGCGGACGTACTTCATGAGGTCGCCGTGGTTGAGCCTCGCCACGATGGAGCCGGCGACGATTACCAGGACGAGCATCGCAAAGATGCTCTCGCGGTTGAAGTCGAACAGCTTTACACTGGCGCCGAGCCAGACGAGCCAGGAGACGGCTAGCAGGCCCAGCGGCTTCGTCAGGAGGTAACCTCTATCCGGCAGGGCGCGGAAGAGGAACAACGCCAGCGGCAGGACTGCCAGCGACATGATCTCGATGAGGAGCAGCCAGGTGATGACCGGCAGCCGGTTGCTGAGGCTGGTTTGGTTGAAGATCGACGTCCAGGTGCCGCCGGCCCGCTGTGTCTGGCAATCGTCGGGGCGGAGCTGGAGCGCGTTCTGGTTAGCGTTCTTCGGAGCAAGTTGCGAGACCGCAGACTGGGAGCACGCGTCTCCCACCGCGGCCATCAGCTTCTCCGGCGAGTAATCCGCCGTCTTCTCGTACAGCAGCACCTTCGGGTGGTCGTAGACCGTGAAGTTGCCCTCGGCCGCGTCGTCGTTGATGCTGATGCCGAAGATCGTCGGGTAGGAGGTGAACGTCTTGAGCAGGCGGAAGCCCGGCAGCTTATCGGCGAGGAGGAGCTCATAGAACTTGCTGGTCATGGGCCACTTCGCCGGCGCCCGCGGTATCGACGCATAGAGCCGGTTGCTGCTCAGCGAGAGGTAGTCGGCGTGATTGATGCCGTCGAGCAACGTCGAAGACGGGCTCGAAAGGTCATCGGCGTAAGGCTCGATGTCGAGGGCGTAGAAGTCCGGCGCTTGTCCGCCCTGCGGCGGGACGCACTCGTCGCCGCTCTTGCATTCGGAGATCGATTTACCCGGCTGCCCTTGCACGTTGAACGGAAGGCGGTCGTCCCACGTCTCGTGCGTGATGACCGACTGGGCCGGCAGGTTGGCGAGCATCCACTCCGACGCCTCGACACGCGTCAGTGGTCGCCGGTAGACGTTGGTAAACGCCAGCGCCCAGAGCACGGTCCCCGCCGTCACGCCGACAACCGTCCCCTTCAGGATGACGGGCGCCGAGGGCCGGGCGCGGGCGAACCAGCGCTGTACGAAGGCGTGGAATCGCTCGCTGCCGGCGAGTTGCCACAGCTCATTGAGGCCCTGCGCCGCCAGCAGCACGAGTGCCGGGTAGAGCGGAAGAAAGTAGCGCGCCGTGAGGTTGAACTGTCGGCCCCAGAAGAGGAAGTAGGAGGCTATCCAGGCCAGGAGCAACAGATTCGTCGCGTCGCGTCGCCAGAAGAGCCGCCACAGCGCCCAGAGGAACGCGCCGCAGGCCGCGATACCCAGCGGCAGACCCATCCCCCAGAGGACCATGTTCTGAAGCGGGAAGAGATAGGGCGCGCGGCCGACCCACTCCCAGTTGAAGGGCACGTTCCCGCCCGATGCCAGACCGATTAGGCTCCGCATGTCGTCGAGGTACTTCTGGGAGGGCCAGATGTTCCATATGTGCGGGCCGCTGAAGGCGTAAGGCTCGGCGATGCGAAACACTATGAACGCGACGAACGTCGCGACCAGCAGGCCGAGCGCCGGCCGCGCGAAGGGCATCAATTCGACCGGACGACCGGCCTCGTCGGCTTCGGGCGGCGCGGCGTCATCGGCTGGCAGGGCTTCGCGCCGCAGCAGCGAGACGGCCGGCTGCCACAGCCGCCAGGCGACGGCGAGGAGAATGATCGGGGCCAGGAAGGCGCCGCTCAGCTTGCAGGCCGTCGCAAAGCCCAGGCCCAGGCCCGCAAGCGCGAAGTCGCTCCACCGTCCGAACTTGACGATGCGAATGCAGTAATAGATCGTCAGCGCCGCAAAGAAGGTCAGGAAGGAATCGACCGTAAAGTAGTGCGCGAGCTGGATGTCCAGCACCGACGTCGCCATCAGGAGCGCGGCGAGCAGACCCACGCGGCGGTCGTAGAGCAGCTTGCCGGTAAGGAACACCACCAGGACAGTGCCTGTAGCGAAGAGGGCGGACCAGACGCGCCCCACAAGGTTGATGTGGTCGTAGTCGTTCCAGCGCACCACCGGGCCGGTGAACGCCTTCGCCAGGCCGTCCTTTACCAGGTTGAGAGGGAAGAAGTCCTGGTGGTCGAGCACCTCGCCCGTTACCTTCGTCAGGAACAGCGGGAAGGTGCCGTAGGGGAAGCCGCCGCCGTTCGGCCGGTTGTAGGGGCTGAGGCGCGATTCGTCGCTGTTGAAGTACTGGCCGAGGCTGCTCGGGAGTCTGAGGTCCGTTTCGACCATTGTTATCCCGCGCTCATCCGGGTGAAGATGGGTGTAGGAGTCCCAGTTGACGCCCCAGAAGCGCAGCACGAACCCCAGGAGAAGGACGAGGGCGAGAAGGGAAGGGAAGACCGCTTTGGAGCGCGGGTTCGGCAAGAGGGAGGGCATGCCCCTCATTTTGACCGAGGGCTCCGCGGCAGCATCCTCGTTCTGTTCGACGACTTCTTTCACAGACCCTCTGAACAGCGACGCCGCCGCATCCCGACGGGAGCGGGGCCCCTCCTTACGTGATTGACGTACTGGTTCGTGTGCCGGTCTTCGAAAACAGTACCGTCATTCTACCAAGCCGGTACCACCCTGTGCCAGTCCTCTAGCGGGAGGAAACTCGACATAACTTTGAGGGCGCGCGGACCCAAGGCGCGAAACGATCACCGAGATGTCGGGCATCGCATTTGAGCGAAGGGCCGCAAGCTAGCAGGGTGGCGTCGCCGTGCCGGCTCTTAGAGCCCCTTCGCGGCCATGACGGCGCACAGGTCCGCCGTGCGACAGGAGTAGCCCCACTCGTTGTCGTACCAGGCGAGCACCTTCACCATCGTCCCGTCGATGACCATCGTCAGGGCCGGGTCGAAGATGGAGCTGGCCGGGTTGCCCTTGAAGTCCATGCTGACGAGCGGGTCCTCCTCGTAGGCGAGGATGCCCTTGAGAGCGCCTTCCGCCGCCTGCTTGAACGCCGCGTTCACCTCTTCGACTGTCGTGCTGCGCCCGAGATCGGCGACGAAGTCCACAACCGAGACCGTCGGCGTCGGCACGCGCAGCGCCAGGCCATTGAGCTTCCCCTTGAGGTCCGGGAAGACGTCGACGATGGCCTTTGTGGCGCCGCTGGTGGTCGGGATGATGCTGAGCGCGGCGGCGCGGGCGCGTCGCAGGTCCTTGTGGACGGTGTCCAGGATCACCTGGTCGTTCGTGTAGGCGTGCGACGTGGTCATGAGCCCGTGCTTTATCCCGAAGGTCTCGTGCAGGACCTTGACCAGGGGCGCCAGTCCGTTCGTCGTGCAGGAGGCGTTGGAGACGACGTTGTGCCTGGCGTGGTCGTAGGCGGCGTCGTTTATGCCCATGACGAGCGTCAGGTCCTCGTTCTTCGCCGGCGCCGAGATGATGACTTTCTTGACGCTGTCGTGGAGGTGGGCCTTCGCCAGCTCGCCGTCGGTGAAAAGACCGGTCGACTCGATGACGATCTGCGCGCCGGCGTCCTGCCAGGGGACCTTGCCGGGCTCACGCTCGGAGAAGACGCGGACGAGATGGCCATCAACCCTGAGGTTGTCGCCGTCTACGGTGACGCTGCCGGGGAAGCGCCCGTAGTTGGAGTCGTACTTCAGCAGGTGGGCGTTTGTCGCCGGCGGCGCTAGGTCGTTTACCGCGGCGACCTCCAACTCCCGCGAGTGGTACTCCATAATCGCCCTGGTTATCAGGCGGCCGATGCGCCCGAATCCGTTGATGCCGATCTTCGTCGCCATTTGTCTCCTCCTGCTTGCTGTTCGCTCGGTATCGTTTCTTGTTCAGTCGACCTTTACGGCGGTGCCCGAGGCGGTGACCATGAGCATGCTGCCCTTCAGCGTCTCGTAGTCGAGGTCGACGCCGACGACCGCGTTGGCGCCCAGCGCCTCGGCGACTTGCTGCATCTCCGCAAGGGCCGTCTCTCGCGCCTTCTTGAGGTCCTTCTCATAGCCGGCGGAGCGGCCGCCGACGACGTCGCGGATAGAGGCGCCGAAGTCCTTGAAGAGGTTGGCGCCGAGAATCGCCTCGCCGGTGACGATGCCCAGGTAGTCGCGTATCGGCCTTCCTTCGATGCTTGGGGTAGTGGTGATGACCATGCTTCTCCTATCCCTTCGAGCTCTTTTCGCGTAGCTTCGGCAGGCGGAAGGCGTTCCAGCCCGCTAGCGTTTTTCCTACACCGCGCCCTAAAGGACGCGGCATCAATCCGCATCCGTAGCGTCTTCGTTCTCATGCCGCGGCCTTTCAGGCCGCGGTGGCGCGCAATTCTCCAAATGCACCGATACTACTTCGCCTTCTCGCGTAGCTTCGGCAGGCGGAAGGCGTTCCAGCCCGCGTATTCGGCGGAACTCGCCAGTTCCTCCTCGATCCTCAACAGCCGGTTGTACTTCGCGACCCGTTCACTTCGGGCGGGCGCGCCTGTCTTGATCTGGCCGGCGCCCGTCGCGACGACGAGGTCGGCAATGGTCGTGTCCTCTGTCTCGCCGCTGCGATGGCTGATGATCGCCGCCCAGCCGGCCTGCTGCGCCATCGCGACGGCGTCCAGCGTCTCGGTCAGGGTGCCGATCTGGTTGAGCTTGATCAGGATGGCGTTGGCGGTGCCCTCCCGAATGCCCCTGGCGAGGCGCTCAGTGTTGGTGACGAAGAGATCGTCGCCAACCAGTTGCACGTCGCGGCCGAGCTCGGCGTTCAGCTTCCACCAGCCGGTCCAGTCATCCTCCGCCAGGCCATCCTCGATGCTGACGATGGGGTATTTGGCGCACCAGCCCTGCCAGTGCGCGACGAGCTCTTCGCTGCTCAGGGAGCGCCCCTCCTTGGCCAGACGGTACTGCTTCGAGTCGGCGTCGTAGAACTCGCTGGCGGCGGGATCGAGGGCGATGACGGCGTCCTCGCCCGGCCGGTAGCCGGCGGCTTCGATGGCGGCGAGCACGACCTCGACGGCGTCGCTGTTGCCTGCAAGCGACGGCGCAAACCCGCCCTCGTCGCCGACGTTCGTCGATAGCCCGCGCTCCGCCAGCACCTTCTTCAGGGCGTGGTAGACCTCGGCGCCCATGCGCAGCCCCTCCGCAAAGGAGGTCGCGCCGACAGGCATGACCATGAATTCCTGGAAGTCGGTCGACCCCATGGCGTGGCGGCCGCCGTTGAGGATGTTGAACATCGGCACCGGCAGCCGGTTCGCCGTTGGGCCGCCGAGATAGTGGTAGAGCGGCAATCCGACCGACGAAGCGGCGGCGCGCGCGACAGCCAGCGACACGCCGAGGATGGCGTTCGCGCCGAGGTTCGACTTGTCGGGCGTGCCGTCGAGGGCGATCATGGCGCCGTCCAGTGCCCGCTGGTCATACGCCGACAGGCCGGCAACGACGCCGGCGATGCGGTCGTTCACGTTGGCGACGGCCTTGAGGACGCCCTTGCCGCCGTAGCGCTTCGCGTCGCCGTCGCGCAGCTCCAGCGCCTCGTGGGCGCCGGTGCTGGCGCCTGAGGGCACGGCGGCGCGGCCGACGGAGCCTTCGATGAGGGTGGCCTCGACCTCGATCGTCGGGTTGCCGCGGGAGTCGAGGATCTCGCGGGCGCGGACGGATTCAATCTCCATGAGCGGGGACCTCGTCTGTGCTGGGGCCTGCCGAAGCCCGGGCCGCTGCCATCGCCTTTTCGACGGCGTCCCTGGCGTCGGTGGCCTGGATTACGGGCGGCGGTTCGTGGCCTTCGCGGGCGAACGTCCAGCTCGCCAGAGAAATGACCGGCTTGTGATAGGCAAGGGCGAGCGCCATCTCTGAGAGCGTGCCGTAGGAGCCTTCGACTGCGATCACGGCGTCGGCGGACAGCACGACGACGGTGTTGCGCGCATACCCCAGGCCGGTGACGATGGGAAACTCGACGTAGGGGTTCATCCCGCTCCGGTCCATCGTCGGCAGGATGCCGATTGTGTGTCCGCCCCGGCTGCGAGCGCCGCGACAGGCCGCTTCCATGACGCCGCTGCGTCCGCCGCAGACGAGGACGCAACCGCGATCCGCTAGCTCTCGCCCCACTTCCTCGGCCAGGGCGAGCGCCTTCTCTGAAGCTCGGTCGCCTCCTACGACGGAGATCATCATCCCCACCAATCATATAGATCGGTCAGACAGGCGACAAGCCTCAATTGTGCCGTATCGGACGCTCGCTATGTGTTGATGTGAACGAACTGAAGGCAATGGAATCGGCGCGCGCGGCCCGCGGTGGCGGCATCCGAGTGTGTGATGCTGACGTTCACGGAACCACCACTTCTTCCGACTTGATCTTCGCGGCGGAATCACGTGGGCTTGCTAAATTGAGGTTTCAATAGCCTCTGTAAGACAGCAGTAAGGAGGTCAACGTGACTCAGAGGAGAAGCATAAGCCGACGTAGTTTGTTGAAAGGCGTGGCGGCCGGGACGGCGGTGATGGCAGCTGGCACAACCGGCCTAAGCCGGTACCTCGGGGTTCCCCTGGCACCGGGAGCTGCAGGCATAGCCAGAGCCCAGGTGGCACAGACGCCGCTGGCGGGGAGCGCCATCCCGCGGTTCGTAGACCCGCTCCCGCTCCTCGACCTCGCCGGTGGTCCGATGCAAACCGTGATCGCCAGCACAAGCGAGATCCAACTTCACATGCGCGAGTTCCAGGCCACAGTGATGCCGTCCACATTCGTTCCAGTTGCGGGTCCCTACAGCGGGACGTGGGTGTGGGGTTACATCGCGGGCGCGGGTGTTCCGGCAGCCGCAAGGGGCACGTACCTTGGGCCAGTGATCGTGGCGACACGGAACCAGCCGACTCAGATAAGATTCATAAACAACCTGGGCAATACCTCCGGCAGCAATCTTCAAGCCTGGGTGGACGGGACTGACCAGACCCTGCACTGGGCTGACCCCCTAAACGGGGAAGAGAACATGTGCGCGCACATGGGTGGGATGCCCATGGGCTACTGCGCTCAGCACTACTCCGGCCCCATCCCGACCGTGCCCCACGTGCATGTCGGCGAAATCCCGCCGGTGATCGACGGCGGGCCGGACGCGGGGTTCACCAGCGATGGCGCCTACCACGGCCACGGGTACTACACTCGCCCGGGAGTCACTGTGGCAGGGAACGAGGCCGTCTACCGCTACCCGAACACCCAGGAGGCAGCGATGATCTGGTTCCACGATCATCTCCTGGGCGCAACGCGCCTCAACGTCTACGCCGGGCTCGCGGGGGCCTACCCGCTAATCGACCCCGGTCTCACACTGCCAACCGGCCTGCACCCCGTCGGGCTGCAGCAGGGCGCAAGCGGTCCCGTCGACTACCTCGTTCCGATGGTGCTCCAGGACCGCATGTTCGACGTCAACGGGCAACTCTTCTTCCCCAACGTGGGCATCAACCCAGAGCACCCGTTCTGGATCCCGGAGTTCGTCGGCGACACCATCGTCGTCAACGGCAAGGTGTGGCCGTTCCTGAACGTCCAGGCAAAGCGTTACCGCTTCCTGTTCGTCAACGGCTCCAATGCCCGCACCTATGAGCTGAACCTGGGGAAGGGGACACCCTTGTGGCAGATCGGCACCGACGGTGGTTACTTGGACGTGCCGGTGAAGCTCGACAAGCTGCTACTCATGCCCGGCGAACGCGCTGATGTGATCATCGACTTCGCCGGCCTCCAGGGGCAGACGCTCATCTTGCGCAACACCGGCCGCACCCCCTATCCGAAGGGAGCCCCCCCGGCCGCGTCAACCCTCGGTCAGATCGTACAGTTCCGGGTGCAGCCAGGAGCTGTCACCGACGCAAGCTACAATCCGGCGTCGGGCATCCCTCTGCGCCCCGCGATGGTCCGGCTGGTCAATCCTGCGACCGGCGCCTTGGCCGCGGGCGTGACGGCGAACAAGACGCGTCAGATGACACTCAACGAGATCATGGGCATGGGCGGGCCGCTGGAGATTCTGGTTAACAATACCAAGTGGGACGGGAAGCGCAGCGACGGATCAGTGAGAACTGACTTCCAGGCGATCACGATAGGCGGCATGACCGATTACTACTCGGAACTCCCGAATGAGGGCGACACCGAGGTCTGGGAGATCGTCAATCTGACCGCCGACGCCCATCCCATCCATACTCACTTGACGCAGTTCCAGCTGATCAGTCGGCAGGGCTTCAACGTGAACAAGGACAACGGTGCTTACGCCGCAGCCTTCCCGGGGTCTTCGACCATCATCGACCCGATGACGGGGTTGCCGTACGCCGCCGGGGTTTTCATTCCCGCCTTCGGCCCGCCGCTTGACTACAATACAGGCAACGCGCGCGCTTTGGGCGGTAACCCGGACATCGTGCCGTTCTTGCAGGGCCCGGCAAAGCCGCCGAACGCTAACGAGGCAGGCTGGAAAGACACGGTGGTTATGTATCCGGGCGAAGTGACTCGCATCGCG
>JALHUB010000005.1 GCA_022865685.1 Dehalococcoidia bacterium
ATTAGCAAATGACACCCGCGTCGGAGGATCAAGTCGCTACGCGAGTTGGGCTCCCGCCCTACCACCCGGTCCGCGTGCCGGAGGCGTGTCTTCAACACGACGGGACGCCCCTCGAACTCCCCGTTCTTTATGACAAAAGCGGGTGGTCTGTCTCCCTCCGGCGAGCACCGCCTTGTCGAGTGCAGGCACTTCACCGAGTCTCGCGCTGATGTTGATCGGTTGAGGCAGGGGAGATGTGTCCACGATGTCGGATATGGACACAAGCGGTGCGAAGCGCCGGCATAGGCGTTGGTCGGAGGCACTGAAGCGAGAGATCGTGGCGGCGACGTTAGTTCCTGGCGCCTCGGTTTCAGTGGTGGCCCGGCAGTACGATGTCAACGCGAACCAGGTCTTCAGCTGGCGCCGACGTTATCGTGATGAACCTGCTGCATTTTCGTCCTCGCCCTCGGCGCCTAGGCTCGTGCCGGTGACGATCACGCGGGAACCGGAGGACGGGGGAGCAGCGGCACCAACGCCGGCTGCTTCGGAGACGATCGAGATCGACGTTGCGGGCAACTACCGGGTTCGGGTCGGTTCGAGCTTCGATCCTCGTGCGCTCAGGCGCGTTCTCGACGTTCTGAAGCGGCGATGATCCCGGTCCCCTCTGGTATGCGCGTGTGGCTGGCGGTCGGGCGCACCGACATGCGGCGTGGCATGAATGGCCTTGCCCTGCAGGTGCAGGAGACGCTGGGGCGCGATCCCTTCGCCGGCGATCTGTTCGTCTTTCGCGGGGCCAGGGGGGACCTGATCAAGATCCTGTGGCACGACGGGCTCGGCCTGTCGCTCTATGCCAAGAGGTTGGAGCGCGGACGTTTTGTTTGGCCGTCAGTGAGTGCAGGTAGCGTTTCGATTTCGGCCGCGCAGCTCACCTACATGCTCGACGGGATCGACTGGCGTAACCCGGTTCACACATTCCGGCCGGAACGCGCGGGATAGGCCGTCCTGCCGTGCATTTTTTGCGGGCGGCAGACGACGGTTTGTGATTCCCTCGTCGCATGGATTCGCAGCCCGAGACACTCGAGACACTGAAGGCCGAAGTGGCGCTGGCTCGGGCCAAGATGGCCGATGACGCGGCGACGATCGCGCATCAGAAGCTGGAGATCGCCAAGCTCAGACGCCAGATCTATGGACCGCGCTCGGAGCGCACGGCGCGCATCCTCGACCAGATGGAGCTGGAGCTGGCGGAGCTGGAAGCGGCCGCCACCGAGGATGAGATCGCCGCCGAGCGGGCCGCAGCAAAGACGACAACGGTCGCCGCGTTCGCGCGTAATCGCCCGGCTCGCCAGCCCTTCCCCGCCCACCTGCCGCGCGAGCGCGTCATCGTGCCTGGACCGACGGCTTGCGACTGCTGCGGCAGCACACGGCTGAGGAAGCTCGGCGAGACCGTCACCGAGACGCTGGAGGTGATCCCGCGCCAGTGGAAGGTGATCCAGAATGTGCGCGAGAAGATGACGTGCCGGGATTGCGAGAAGATCAGCGAGCCGCCGGCGCCGTTCCACGTCACGCCGAGAGGGTGGGCCGGACCGCATCTCCTCGCCATGCTGCTGTTCGAGAAGTTCGGACAGCACCAACCGCTGAACCGTCAGGCCGAACGCTACGCTCGGGAAGGTGTGCCACTCAGCCTGTCGACGCTCGCCGATCAGGTCGGGGCCGGCTGCGCCGTGCTGGAGCCGCTGCTCAGGCGCATCGAAGCTCATGTCTTTGCAGCCGAACGGTTGCATGGCGACGACACGACCGTACCGGTGCTCGCGTCCAAGCGAAGCTTGGCTACGCCAAGACGGGGGAAGACCCACACCGGACGCTGCTGGGTCTACGTGCGCGACGATCGCCCCTTTGCAGGGAGAGCGCCACCGGCGGCGATGTTCTACTACTCGCGCGACCGCGGCGGCGTGCATGTCGATGGGCATGTGGCCAACTGGTCGGGCCTGCTGCAGGCCGACGCCTACTCCGGCTACAACAGGCTGTACGAGAACGATCGCAAACCGGGCCTGATCCTGGAAGCGGCCTGCTGGGCGCATGCGCGCCGGCCGTTCTTCGCGCTCGCCGATATCGAAGCCAGTGTCCGCCGCAAGGCCGAAGGCAAGGCGCCGGCACCGATCTCGCCCTTAGCACTGGAGGCCGTCCGTCGCATCGATGCGCTGTTCGAGATCGAGCGCGCCATAACCGGACGAAGCGCCGAGGAGCGTCGCGCCGTGCGCCAGGAGCTGAGTGCACCGCTCGTCGCCGATCTCGAAGCCTGGATGCGCCAGGAGCGGCCCAAGCTTGCGCGCGGCAGCGATGTCGCCAAGGCCATGGATTACATGCTCAAGCGTTGGGCCGCCTTCTCGCGCTTCCTCGACGACGGCCGCATCTGTCTATCCAACAATGCGGCTGAGCGCGCCCTGCGCGGGATCGCTCTCGGGCGCAAATCGTGGTTGTTCGCCGGCTCCGATCGCGGCGGGCAACGTGCCGCCGCCATCTACAGCCTGATCGTCACGGCGAAGATGAACGATATCGATCCGCAGGCCTGGCTCGCTGATGTGCTTGCGCGCGTTGCCGACCACCCGGCGTCGAGACTTGACGAGTTGTTGCCGTGGAACTGGCGCCCGGCCGCCGCTGCCGTCAGCCGCGCAGCCTGAAGACGGCCGCCCCTGCGGCCCTCACCGGATGCTTACTCTGCTGTCGCGTCGGCAGCCCTTGGCACGTCGTGTCCGCAGGAGGGCGATAGCTTGAGCGCGCTCACACCATCGCGCTGCCGACCGACAGGCCGCCGCAGACATAGAGAAT
>JALHUB010000043.1 GCA_022865685.1 Dehalococcoidia bacterium
AAGTAGGGGTTGCCCGTGCCGCCGGCGAAGATGACGATATCGCCCTTCTCCAGGTGCTCGATCGCGCGACGCGACGAGAACGGCTCGGCGATCTCCTGCACGGGGATGGCCGACTGCACGCAGACGCCGAGTCCCGCGGCTTCGAGCGCGCTCTGGAGGGCGAGGGAGTTGATGATCGTCGCCAGCATGCCGGCGTAGTCGGCCGTCGTGCGGTCCATGCCCTCTTCGCTGCCGATGCCGCTGCCGCGCAGGATGTTCCCCGCGCCGACGACGATGCCAATCTGGCTGCTGACGGCGTGGGCGGCCTTAATCTGGGCGGCGACTTTCCTGAGGGTGGGGGCGTCGATGCCGAAACGCTCGTCGCCGGCAAGCGCCTCCCCGCTTATCTTGAGGAGGGTCCGTTTGCCACTTTCGGCCATGGCAGGTGGCCCTAGCTGCCTAGCTCAAATCTCGCGAAACGGCGGACCTGGACGTTTTCGCCCGTCTTGGCGATGACATCGTTCACGATATCCTGCACCGTGCGACCGGGGTCGCGGATGTAGGCCTGGCAGAGCAAGCACAGCTCTTCAGGCGTGCCCTCGGCGGCGGCAGGCAGGTCTTCTTTGGAAACGGAAAGCGGGCCCGTCGCGGCGACCTGCATCGCCAGATCGCGCGCGAGCGCCTTGAAGTCGGGCGTGCGGGCGACGAAGTCCGTTTCGCAGTTGACCTCGACCATGGCGCCGATACGTCCGCCGGCGTGAATGTAACACTCGACGAGCCCCTGCTCGGTCGTGCGGTGCGACTTCTTCTCGGCGGCGGTGAGGCCGCCCTTGCGGAGTATCTCGGCAGCCTTCTGCTTATCGCCGCCTGCCTCGATGAGTGCGCGCTTGCAGTCCATGACGCCGGCGCCCGTGATCTCTCTCAACTCTTTGACTTGTGCAGTGGTAACCTCCACTATGCGGTCCCTTCAGTGTCTTCTGTCGCCGGTGGTTCGCCTTCCGCGGCCGGCGCTTCGCCCGTCTGAGCCGTTGCCTCGGGTTCTTCCTCTGCTACCGGCTCCGCTATCTCCTCGTCGGGCGATACGCTGTACGTCTGACCGGCGAGCACCTCCGCCGCCTCGGGCGTGTACTCGCGCATGGCCAGCCCTTCGAGGGCGGCGTCGGCGATGCGGCTGGTGACGAGTCGCACGGCGCGGATGGCGTCGTCGTTGGAGGGAATCGGGTAGTCGATCTCATCGGGGTTGCCGTTGGTGTCGACCATTGCGACGATGGGAATGTCGACACGGTTCGACTCCGCGACGGCGATGCGCTCGGCGGTGGTGTCGACGATGAAGACGGCGCCGGGGAGAGAGGTCATCTCCTTCACGCCGCCGAAGTGGCGGTTGAGACGCTCGATCTCCTTGTCGATCTTGAGGATCTCCTTCTTGGGCAAGCGGTCGAACTCGCCGCGGGACTTGTTGTCTTCAAGGCGCACCAGGTGGTCGATTCGCGATTGGATCGTCGCGAAGTTGGTCAGCGTGCCGCCGAGCCAGCGGTTGTTGACATAAGGCATGAGGCAGCGCTTGGCCTCAGCCTCGACGGACTCCTGCGCCTGGCGCTTCGTGCCGCAGAAGACGATGGTCTTTCCGCTGGCGACGAGGTCGCGCACGAAATCGCAGGCCCGGTTGAGGTACTGGACCGTCTGCTGGAGGTCGATGATGTGGATGCCGTTGCGCTCGGTGAAGATGTAGGCACGCATGCGCGGGTCCCAGCGCTGCGTCTGGTGGCCGAAGTGGACGCCGGCTTCGAGGAGCGACTTCATACTGACTGGTGCTGGCAATCTGGTACTGTATCCTCCGCCTAGTGGGAATGCCAAGTGCAATAATCCGCCCGCTGTTGCCCCAAGAGGCATGCGGGCGAGCGTCACTCACTAGACCATAGGGCCGCACGCAGGGCAACGGGGTTTGCCTGCCGGCGCGGCGGGCGGCGCTGTCTGGTGATGGAGATGAGAGGCGGGGGTCAACCCGCCTCTCAGAGTAGTGGTCTGGCCCGGTTTCGTCGCGCCTACCGGGATACCGCTCCCCAGCGGTTCTGCAGGCCGGGACCGACACCGTCGCTGGACTCGCCATAGCCGGCTGCAGCGCCGGACACAGCCGGGCCGCCGTCGCAGTCGCAATCGCCGGGGCCGTGCGGGCCGGCGGACAACTGGTTCTGCTCCATCTGCTGCTGCATCCACTGCCCCCGCTCCGGTGACATCTGCCCGGCGGCCACTGCCTGGTCCAACGCCGCCTGGCGGGCATCGGCTACCGCCTGATGGAAAGCTGCAAGATCGATGCCCTTCTCTTCGAGGAGCGCGGGGATCGTCGTGCCGCCCTCCAGTTCCGCGAGGAGCTCGTCTTCGCTGAGGCCCGTGAGCTCCGACGCTACGGCGAGAGGGATGTCACGCCCGCCGATCGCCGTGTCGGACTTGGGGCCCGGTCCGCCCGCGAACGCCGCGCCGACGAGTACTGCGCCGACGGCCACTGCCGTGATTGCTCCACCCATGCCGATAACCAGCTTCTTCAACATGTCGTCCTTCCTTTCTCCTGGTCCTGGTTCGCAGTCCTGTCCTGCTCCTGTTACCAGCGTAGCGGGCGCGTTTGGAGCCGTGATGGAGCGGTCATGGAGATTTCGGGAGACAAGCAAGAAGGGAGACTGAACTCAGCGGGCGGGAAGTCTTCACAAGATATCCAAGAATAATCCACAATTCAGGACGGAGCCGTGTGTACAATACGAGCCATGAGGTGCAAAGCATGAAAGAGAAGATACTGATCGTCGATGATGACAGGCACATCGTTGACATTGTGCGGGCCTACCTGGAGAAAGATGGCTATCGCGTTGTCGCGGCATACGACGGCCGTGAGGCGCTGGAAGTGGCGGCGAAGGAACGTCCGGCACTGCTCATCCTCGACCTCATGCTGCCGGAGCTTTCCGGCTGGGACGTGATGCGCTCGTTGCGGCAGACTTCGCAGGTACCGGTGATAATGCTGACGGCGCGGGATGACCCGACGGACAAGGTGGTTGGGTTGGAGTTGGGCGGCGACGACTACGTCGTGAAGCCGTTCGACCCGAAGGAGCTGCTGGCGCGCGTTCGTGCCGTGTTGAGGCGGACGCAGCCCGCCGGTCCGCGGGCGCCGATCAGCGTCGGCCAACTCGTGATCGACGCTGGTCGGCGCGAGGTGTGGGTCGGCGAGAAGCGCGTCGACCTCACGGCGACGGAGTTCGCCATTCTGCTTGTGCTGGCGCGTCATCCCGGTATGGTATACACACGGCTGCAGTTGCTCGAGGAGGTCCAGGGAGAGGCGTACGCCGGCTACGAGCGGGCGATCGACAGTCATATCAAGAACCTCCGCCGTAAGTTGGAGCCAGACCCGCAGCAGCCGCGATACGTGGTGACGCTGCACGGGGTGGGCTATCGCCTGGAGGGCGGCGATGTTTCGTAGCATGCGTCTGCGGCTGATACTCGCGTTTGTTGTGGTTGTTGGGGTTGCCGTCGGCGTGGCAGAGATTATCGCCGAGCGGACGGCGAGGAACGAGTTTGACGCGTACGTGTCTAGGGTAGACGCTGCCTACCTGGAGACGCTGGCGGGGAAGCTCGGCGACTACTATGCGGCGAACGGAAGCTGGCGAGAGGTGGAGTCTGTGTTTCAGACGCTGCCGCAAGCACCGGGCCGGCTGCAACTGCTGGACAGCTCTGGCAACGTCGTCGGTGATTCATCGCCGGGGCGCGGGCCGGGCCCTGGTGGGAGCCCCGGCGGTCCATCAGACGGCGGGCCGGATCAAGGTGGAGGTGATGCCAGCGCAACGCCGACGCCTGCCGCCACCGGTTCCGCTCCCGACGGTCCGCAGGGCGGGCCAGGTCAGAGCGGTGGTGGCGACGTCGCCACTCCAGGACCTGCCGCCACCGCTTCCCCTTCCGGGGGACCAGGCGGCGTCCCGGGCGGTGCGATTTCGACCCTAGGGCCGCGCGGGCCGAACAATGCTCCTCAGGGAGGTGAGCAAGGAGGGCAAAACGATCTGGCGGTCGCGCAGATCGCTGGCGGACCGCGGCTTCTGATCGCGTCGTCCGGCATCGCCGCCGAGGCGACGCCGACGCCCCAGTCTGTGCAGAGGATACCGGTCTACGCGAACGGGCAGCAGGTTGGGACCCTGGTCGTAGTGTCGGGAACGGGCGCCGCGGCGCAGTCGACGTTTGGCGACCGTTTCTTCGACCGGGTGAGGCTGGGGCTAATCGTGGGTGGGGGCGCAGCGTTGCTGCTGGCCATTATCCTGGCGGTCGTGCTTGTGGACGGTGTCACGCGACCGTTGCGACGTCTGGCAGAGGGCGTGCGCCGCATTGCCGCCGGAGATTTCAGCGAGCGTGTGGCTGTCACATCCCCGTCTGAGGCAGCGGAGCTCGCCCGCTCCTTCAACCGTATGGCGGAATCGCTGGAACAGGACCGGGAGACTCGCCACCGTCTCCTCTCCGACATTGTGCATGAGCTGCGGACGCCGCTTTCCGTCATCCAGGGCACCGCGCAGGGATTCCTCGACGGCGTCATCCCGGCGGACACTGAGCACGCATCACTTATCCGGGACGAGGCTTCTTTGCTGAGCAAACTCGTTACCGACCTGCGGGACATTGCCCTTGCCGAGGCCGGGGAGCTCCGGCTGGAGCAAGAACCCCAGAACATGAGTGACTTGGCGAGACAAGCAGTAGCCGCGGCGTCGGTCCGCGCCGGCGAGAAGGGCGTTTCGCTGGAGTTCCAGACGCCATCCGATGCGATGCCGGTCACTGTCGACCGCGATCGCACCCTACAGGTGCTGGGGAACCTCGTGGACAACGCGCTGCGCCACACTCCTGCGGGAGGGAAAGTGACGGTCAGCGTGAGAGGCCCGCTCGACGGCGGGGTGGCCGTTGACGTGACGGATACGGGCGAAGGGATAGCGCCGGAGCACCTTCCGCACGTATTCGAGCGCTTCTACCGCATCGACCCGGCGCGGTCTCCCGGCGGGACCGGGCTGGGACTGGCCATAGCAAAGCAGTTGACCGAGGCACAGGGTGGCACCCTATCGGCGAAGAGCGAGCCGGGCCGTGGCTCCTCGTTTACAGTCGCCCTCCCCCTCGCGCCTCTGGGGGCCGGCATGTAGCCCTTCGCGATGGCCGCTCAGGCTTGCCTCCAACAGCAGTCCCTCGGTAGACTGTATATACCGATTCATTCTGGAGGTCCCAGGTTTGCCCACTTACGAGTATCGATGCACCGAGTGCGGGCATCAGTATGAGAGGCGCGAAGGCTTCGATGCTCCCGCCGTCCATCCCTGCCCTCGCTGTCGCGCCGAGTCGCGACGCGTCCTCCATGCGCCCCTGATCCTCTTCAAGGCCAGCGGCTTCTACGTGACCGACAACCGCAAGAGTGGTCTTGCCGGCGCTCCGAGCACGTCCAGCGGCTCGAACGGCGACGGCGACAAGGCCGACTTCACGGTCGAAGCTGCGCCCCCTGCAAACAAGAATCCGGCCGCCAAGACGCCGGAGAAGTCCTCCGAAGCAGCGGCTGCCAGCTAGCGGAGTGCCACAAGACATCGTAGCTGGGACTTTCCAGTCTCGGCGTGCTGGTTTCCCGCACGGCTGGAGGTCCCTGCTTGAGGAGACACCTTGAAGGCTGTCATCCAACGCGTTAGCAGGGCATCCGTCCAAGTTGAAGGCAAAACCGTCGGCGCGATAGGCCGCGGCCTGGTCGTTCTGCTCGGCGTGGCGCAGGGGGACGGCGTCGACGACGCGCGACGCCTCGCCCAGAAGACGGCGGAGATGCGCATCTTCGAGGACCCCGAAGGTCGATTCAACCTGTCGCTCCTCGACACCGGCGGCGAGGCGCTGGTGGTCAGTCAGTTTACGCTGCTGGCGGACACGCGTCGCGGCCGGCGGCCCAGCTTCACAGAGGCGGCGCCGCCTGAAGTCGCAGAGGCGCTTGTCGGCGAGTTCGAGGAGGCGCTGCGCGGGCTCGGCGTGACGGTCGCCGGCGGACGCTTCCGGGCGCACATGCAGGTCGATCTCGTCAACGACGGTCCGGTCACCATAATCATCGATACGGCGGACTTGCAGCGTCCGCGAAGAGGATAGACGCGAAGTCCGGCGCAACGTATAATTGATGAGATACTTCGCTGCGAATACTTAGTCGGTTTGGGAGCATGAAGCGCTCCAGCCTCCTCCGAATCGTCATTCCGGGACTGCTGATCCCCCTGTCTCTCGCTCTCCTGGCGTTCGCGCTGCCGTGGACGCATGGCTCCGACTCCAGGGCCGGGCTAGCCGACATGACGGACGCGCGGGTCGCGACACCCTCGAACGATCCGGTGGACGTGGCGAAGCAGCAGGGCGACGTGTTTCAATGGTGGATCGCCGTCGCGACCGCCACGGCACCCACGCCAACAGCGACGCCAACTCCCTGGCCCTCGCCCTACGACGTCGCTGCCGAAGAGCTGCCCTCGGCGGTGCCGCCGCCGGGCGTGACCTACGGCCCGGACGAGCGCTGGATAGCGGTCAACGTGACCACGCAGCGCGCTTACGGGTTGACCGGCGGCAAGGTTGAACACGTGGCGCTGGTCACGACCGGCATGCCCGGCTTCGAGACGAAGACAGGCGAGTACCGCATCAACTATCGCAAGCAAACCGAGACGATGGACTCAGAGACCATCGGCATTCCGCGCGACGACCCTCTGGGCTACTATCTCACCGACGTCTACTGGACGCAGTACTTCTACCCAACCGTCGCGCTGCACTCGAACTACTGGCAGCCGATCAGTGTCTTCGGGCATGTGGCGTCGAGCCACGGCTGCGTGGGCATGCTGGAGGGCGACGCCAAGTGGTTCTGGGACTTCGCCAAGTACGGTACGCGCGTCGTCGTCTACGGTTGAGGCTTAAGTTCGAGGCTGATGTCCAACGCGGGCGCTGAGTGCGTGAGCGCGCCCACTGAGATGAAGTCGACGCCCGTCTCCGCGACCGCGCGCACCGTCGCCTCCGTTATTCCGCCCGACGCCTCGGTCGTGGCTCGGCCGCGTGTCATCTGCACAACCAGACGCGTCTCCTCCAGGCCCATGTTGTCGAGCAAGAGGGCGTCGACGCCGGCGTCGAGCGCCTGTCGCGCCTCGTCGACGGACGTGACCTCCACCTCGACCCGCAGCTCGGGCGCCTTCTCGCGCAACTGGCGGACGGCGCTCGCCGCGTCACCGCCCGCGGCCTCGACGGCGCGCCAGTGGTTGTCTTTCACCAGAATGCCCGTCGCCAGGTTCCAGCGATGGTTCTGTCCGCCGCCCATGCGCACGGCATAGCGCTCCAGGGCGCGCAAGCCCGGCGTCGTCTTGCGGGTATCGAGAATGACGGCCGGCAGCCCGTCGACGGCATCGACGAGGCGCGCCGTCGCCGTCGCGACGCCGGAGAGACGCTGCAGCAGGTTCAGCGCGACGCGCTCGCCGCGGAGGATGGCGTGCACGGGGCCCTCGACCTCGGCGATGACGTCCCCCGGCTGAACGCGGCTGCCCTCTTCGACAAGCGGGCGGAGCGTGAGCGATGCGTCGACGGCGCGGAAGACGGCGGCGGCGACGGGTAATCCGGCGATGACGCCTGCCTGCTTGGCGAGAAGGACCGCCTTGCCCGTGAGGTCGGGCGGGACGAGGGTGCCGGTCGTGACGTCGTCGAAGGCGCCGTCTTCCTCCAGCGCCGCCAGCGCTATCCGCTTCAGGTGCGCGTCGTCCAGGTCGTCGGTCTGCTTAGCCATCTTTGCGAAATACGATGTGTCGAAGCCAGGAGTCGCGCGGCTGCGGGAAGTCGGTGCGATAGTGGGCGCCGCGGCTTTCCTCGCGAATGAGCGCCGCTTCGGTGACCAGCCGTCCCGCGAGCACTAGGTTCGCCAGCTCGTGAGAGGGACGGTCGCCGGGCGCGGGGAGCCCGCTCTGAGCGCCGGCGAGGGCCTCGCGGGCCCGCGTCAGCGATTCCTTGCTGCGTATGATGCCGACGTCCTCCCACATCAGCGCTTGCAGGCCCGGCCGGTCGAGCGGCGGGACGGTGTGTGACGCCGGCGGAGGTTCCCGCAGCGATATCGTGTCGACCGGCGGCAACGGGTCGGGGCCTTCGCCGCTCACTGTCCTCGCCACGGCGCGACGCGCAAAGACGACGGTCTCCAGCAGGGAGTTGCTCGCCAGCCGGTTCGCCCCGTGGACGCCCGTGCAGGCGACCTCGCCGCAGGCGTAGAGCCCGCGCAGGTTCGTCTCGCCCCAGGTGTTGGTGCGAACGCCGCCCATCA
>JALHUB010000044.1 GCA_022865685.1 Dehalococcoidia bacterium
CCGCCCGCATGAGGCTCCACTGCTCGGCGCGACCCTCCTTCTGCTCCGTTATCTGCCGTATGCGCCGCTCCAGGGAATCGAGCGGCTCCTTCTCCTGTCGACGAGGCAACTCCTCGCGCTTGGCGGCGAGCACGGCGTCGAGGAATGGCTGGCTGGTCATTGCGCCCCCAGTATGCGGGACAGCGGCGCTTCCAGTCGAGGCGGAGTGCGAAATGCGGGCGAACCGGCCCTCAGACGTCGTACGTATCTTCGGAGCGGCGGCGGATGCGAAGGACAACGACCAGCCGCATCTTGTCCGACACAGTGTAGAGCGCGCGAAACCTGCCGACACGCAGTCGCCACGTCGGCGGGCCGGGGCCCTTCACTTTGAGCACACCGTGCGGGCGCGGGTTATCTCTCAGGTCCGCCAGGGCCTGCGCGATACGGGCGGCTTCGTTCTTCGGCAACCCGTCTAAGTCGCGCACGGCGTGCGGGCTCAGGTCTATCTTGTATGGCAATCCCGCGCCTCTGCATGTACTCTTCCAGGGTCACGGCAGCTTCTGCGTTAGCAGCGTACTCTTCGAATGCCCCCTCGGCGGCGATGGCGTCGAGCTCGTCCTCGAACGTCTCTTCGAGGGCGTGCCGGACCAGCGCCGCCATCGTCGTGCGCTTGCGGAACGCGAGCAGCCGCAGGTCCTCGTGCATCTCCTCGTCCAGGTAGACCATCAGCTTCTTCATGGTGCTTTCCTCCCGTCGTGCGGGGGTATCATGACATATATATGTCGTGATGTCAAGATGTCGATTGCATGGACGTGGGGCGGCTGGTGGGGGAAACGTAGGGGAGCGGCTTTAGCCCTCCCGTATGGTAGGTGAGAAGACACATCGCCGCGGGAGGACTAAAGTCCTACCCTACATTGGTTTGGAGCCCGCGGCGGCCCAACCCCCTGTCCTAGAAACGCATTCCTTCAGAGCGACGACGTGGAAGGCTAAAGCCTTCCTCTACGTTGACAACCCATCGCGAACAAACAAGCGGCGGCCGGATGTGTGGTGCGACCGCCACCGACGTTCGTTAAACATGGGTTGAGTTTTCGTCAACCCAGGTAGTTCAGCCGCAGCGCCGCGCGCACCTCCGACATCGTCTGCTCCGCGACGCGCTTCGCGTAGCCGCTGCCGCTCGCCAGAGCCTCGCGCACCAGCGCCGGCTGCGCCTCGTAGCGGGCGCGACGCTCGCGAATCGGCTCCATGAGGGCGTTGAGCGCCAGCGCCAGCTTCTGCTTCACTTCCACGTCGCCGACTTTGCCGACGACGTAGCGCTCCTTGAGGTCCTGCACCTCCGCTTTGTCCGGGTTAAAGGCGTCGTGGTACATGAAGACGGGGTTGCCCTCGATGTGGCCCGGGTCTGTCGCGTGGATGCGCGTCGGGTCCGTGTACATGCGCATCACCTTCTGGGTGACGATTTCGGCGTCGTCCTTGAGGTAGATCGCGTTGTTGAGCGACTTGCTCATCTTCGCCTGACCGTCGACGCCGACGAGACGCGGCACGCGCCCGACAAGCCCGTCGGGCTCGGGGAACACCTCGCCGAAGAGGCGGTTGAAGCGACGCGCCACTTCCCGCGTCATCTCTACGTGCGGCGACTGGTCCTCGCCCGTCGGCACGAGGTTCGCCTTGGGCATGAGGATGTTCGCCACCTGCATTACCGGGTACGTGAAGAAGGCGACGGGCACGGCGTCCTTCGAGCGCGACTCCAGTTCGTCCATCTCGGCCTTGAGCGTCGGGTTGCGCTGGAGGCGGCCGAGCCCGACGTACCAGCTCAGCCAGATCGTCAGCTCCGCGTGCTCCGGGACCAGGCTCTCGATGACGAAGTGGCTGCGCTCCGGGTCGAGGCCGACGGCCAGCCAGTCGGTGGCGATCTCGAAGACCGCCTGCCGCACGGTGTCGATATCGTCGGCGTAGTCGGAGACCTGGTAGTCGGCGATGAGGAAGAAGCACTCGTACTCGTCCTGTAGCCGCACCCAGTTCTCGAGCGCGCCGGCATAATGCCCCAGGTGGAGCGCGCCGGTAGGACGTATCCCCGTGAGGATGCGTTTCTTGTTCATCGAGCGTCCCGTCCGCCTTTGGCGGACTGTCCCTCCTAGACCTGCGGCACGTGGGTCAGCGCCTCGCGCACCTTCTCCTCCGGGTAGGCGTAGTCCTCCAGCTCGCCGGCGAAGTACTTGTCGTAGGACGACATGTCGAAGTGACCGTGGCCGCTGAGCGCCAGCAAGATTACCTTCGACTCGCCGGACTCCCTGCAGGCGAGCGCCTCGTCGATGACGGCGCGAATGGCGTGCGCCGGCTCCGGCGCCGGCACTATGCCCTCGGACCGCGCGAACTGCACCGCAGCCTGGAAGACGGTGTTCTGGTGGTAGGCCCGTGCCTCCAGCAGCCCCAGGCGCTGCAGCTCGGAGATGAGCGGCGCCATCCCATGATAGCGCAGACCGCCGGCATGGATCGCGGGCGGCGCAAAGGTGTGCCCGAGCGTAAACATCTTGACGATGGGCGCCATGCCCGCCGTGTCGCCGTAGTCGTACACGTCCACGCCGCGGGTGATGCTGGGGCACGCTTCCGGCTCGACGGCGACGAGACGTGTCTTCTTGCCGCGCGTCAGCTTGTCGCGCGCGAAGGGCAGGGCGATGCCGCCGAAGTTGGAGCCGCCGCCGACACAGCCGATGACGACGTCCGGGTAGTCGCCGGCCATCTCCATCTGCTTCAGCGCCTCCTCGCCGATGATCGTCTGGTGCAGCAGGACATGGTTGAGCACGCTGCCCAGCGAGTACTTGGTGTCCTCGCGGCCGACGCAATCCTCGACGGCCTCGCTGATCGCCAGGCCCAGGCTGCCGTTGGCGTCGGGGTCTTCCGCCAGCGCGGCGCGGCCGCACTGCGTGTCGGTACTCGGGCTCGGCACGACCTTGGCGCCCCAGGTCTCTATCAGCGAGCGGCGGTACGGCTTCTGGAAGTAGCTGACCTTCACCATGTAGACCTTCAGCTCGATGCCGAAGAAGTTGCAGCCCATAGCGAGGGCACTGCCCCACTGTCCGGCGCCCGTCTCGGTGGTGATCCGCTTCACGCCTTCCTTCATGTTGTAGTAGGCCTGGGCGACGGCGGTGTTGGGCTTGTGGGAGCCGGCCGGGCTCACGCCCTCGTACTTGTAATAGATCTTCGCCGGCGTGCCCAGCGCCTTCTCCAGTCGGTGCGCCCGGTAGAGGGGCGTTGGACGCCACAGTTTGAGGATGTCCCGAACTTCCTCAGGGATGTCGATGTAGCGCTCCGTGCTCACCTCCTGCTGGATCAGCGCCATCGGGAAGAGAGGCGCCAGGTCCTGCGGGCCGACGGGCTGCTTGGTGCCCGGGTGCAGCACCGGCGGCAGCGGCGAGGGCAGGTCCGCCTGGATGTTGTACCAGCGCGACGGCATCTCCTTTTCCGGCAGAATGAACTTGGTGTCCATGCTTCCCCCTTTCTGTTTGGCATTTTCACCAAACAAAAAACCCTCACCCGTAAGGGCGAGAGTCTTCTCGCGGTGCCACCCTACTTGCCCTGATCATCGACGACAACCGGGGCGTCTCAGCCAGGTACGGCCTTCGCTTCCGAAGCCGATACCCCGGGCTCTGCTAACGGTGCCCCTCCGACAAAGCCTACTCGTCGCCTCAGGCGACTTTCGGTTTGTGGCTCCCAGGTCCATTTGGTCCGCTGCGCCGGCGCCGGCTCTCACCTGTCCCGGCTCTCTGCTTCCCGCCCGAGGGCAGGATCACCGCGCCTGCGGCCTACTAGTCCTGTTCACAGCCGCTTCGTATTCAGATGTGGGTCGACTATATCAGCGCCTTCCAGCTATGTCAAGTGCGCTTAGCGACGGCAAGCGTTCTTGTCCGGTCGGATAATGAAACACACTGAGGGTTGAAACCCTCAGCTTACTCATGTCGAAGAGGTCGCATCACCTGCGTCTGGACATAGTACCGCAAGCCACGGACCTCGGTCGGACGAATTTGTCGAAACCCATACCCCTTCTGCCAAAATGCCTGGTGCCCCATGTCCAACTTCAAATCGGGATACTTGAGGAAGATTTCGCGTGAGCATGCGCCTTTGAGCTGCTGCATGACTGAACTGAGGCTTTCGTCTGAGCTCAGCTCTAGCAGGATGTGGACATGGTCGACGCTGGACTCGAAGTCCAGCAGGTTGATGTTTACTCGCTTCGCAATCTGCGATAGTGAGTTCTTGACGTCGCTCTCGATTTTGCCTTGAAGAG
>JALHUB010000006.1 GCA_022865685.1 Dehalococcoidia bacterium
CCGCCTCCTCGACGGGGCTGGCCGGGAAACGGTAGAGATGGTCGAGCAGCCAATCGCGGCCGCAGATTGCCAGGTCGAAGTGGCCTAGCGCGACTTGCTGCGGCATGTCCTGAGGGCGGATCACCTTCAGTGTCAGGCCGGGCACGCCCGACCGCGGCCTCGCGAGGCACCCGGCGGCGTCGTAGCCATCGAATCGCAGGCCGGCCGCATCGAGCGCAGCGACAGCGTGCTCCTGCTGGTGCCCGTCCGGCAGAGCCATCCGCACGGTGTCACCGGCGTCGACGCTTCGACGCATTGGCCGGCGTGAGCCGGCAGCCGGCGAAAGCGGCATCATCAGCGACGGCCGGCCGTTGGAAGGCGCGCCCAACGCCGCCAGTGAGTCAAGCACCGGCCTGAGGTCCGCCCTCGTTACGCTGTCGCCATTGGCGATCAGCCAGACGGAGCTCTCGAGGAGCCGGTGCAGGGGCGCGAGGCCAAGCCGCCGGACCTCCTCTTCGCTCGCCGCGGCGATGAGTGCCAGGTCGGCGTCTTCCGGCGGATAAGCTTCTGCGGCTCCCCAGACGGGGAAGACGCGATACGACGAAAGACGCAGCCCCATCGCCAGCGCTTCGGCGATGTTGGCGTACTCGCTGACGATGCGCAGGCCGGCAAGCTGCGTCCAATCGCGGATGTCGCCGTCGCGCGCCGCGTCTGCCGCGACGTAGAGAGAGCGCCGGCCGACGCCGAGGTCGCGTAGCCGCACGATCGCATCCGTCGGATAGCGTTGCGTCAGGTCCTCCACCCATTCCAGCCTGCAGATGCCCAGGTCATAGTTGCCGAGCGCGATCTGGATGGGGATGTCCTTCTCGCGGAAGACGCGCATCTGGATGCCGTCGTCTCTCGCGCCGCTGACGTAGGAGCGCGAGCCGCGCACGTACTCGTTGACGGCCAGCCCTGCCTGGGCCAGCAGCATTCCGACGGGCTCGCGCAGGTCGCCGGTAGGCAGAGCAAGCCTTATCATGGGCCGTCCGCCTCTGCGACGCGAACGACTTCGTCGAGCGTTCGGAAGTCCTGGATCTTGGCGCCCGCCACGTCTCGTAGCCTATATGTGAAGGCGCCCTCGCGGCGCTCTACCGTCAGGAGCCGGTCGTCTGGCGCGGCGCGCATCCGCGGTAAAGCGATGGCGACGCGATTCCCCAGCGCGCGCAGTCGCTCGGCCGCGGCGAAGGCCTCAGCCAGCGTCGCCGCGTCGCCGCCGCGAGCCTCAACAAGCCAGCGTCGCGGCAGCGTCGCAGCCTCCGGCACGGCGCCGACGTGCGATACGATCTCGGCCAGCGACAGCGCGAAGCCGGAAGCAGGGACGCTCTGTCCGCCAACGAGCGCGATCAGGCCGTCGTAGCGGCCGCCGCTGCCCATGCGACAGCCCGCGGCGCGGAACTCGAACACCGTGCCGGTGTAATACTCGAAGTTGCGCACGAGCGTGGTCTGGATGCCATGGGGGCAGTCCAGCCGGTCCAGCGTGTCGCTGACGGTGGCCAACTCATCCAGGGTGCCGGCGATTCCCGGCACTGCGGCGGCGAAGGCGCTGCGCAGGTCGGAGAGATACTGGCGTGTGCCTCCCTCCGCCTCGAACAGCAGGTGGAGCGGCGCCTGCAGGTCGGGAAGTCGCGCTTCGATCTCCTGGATGACCGTCAGGTCGCCGTCGAGGAGTCTGTCGTAACGGGCGGCCTGCTCTTCCGGCTCCAGCCCCGTCTGCGCGAGCACAGCCCGCACGAGGCCGGCGTGCGATAGCCCGACCTCGATGTCGCGAAGGCCAAGGCGCTCCAGTACCGCCTTGCCGAGAAGGACCAGCTCCACGTCGCCGGCCGGGCTCGGGTTGCCGATGAGCTCCACGCCGCACTGCCAGTCCTCGCGCGACTCGTCGCCGCCGGTAAAGCGAAAGACGTTCTGGACGTAGAAGTAGCGCGCGGGGCGGCCGCCGCCGGTGTTTTCGACGTAGAGGCGGACGGTCGGGATGGTGGCGTCCGGTCGCAGGACTACCCTTTCACCGCTCCAGCCGTCCCAATCAAGGAAGGAGTAGACCCGGCCGAGCATCTGCGGCGACAGCGTGCCGGCGGCGGTGAACAGGTGCAGGTACTCGATGGTCGGGGTGCGAATCTCTGAATAGCCCCAGGCGGCGCAGACACGGGCAAAGCCCTCTTCCACGCGTCGGTAGAGGGCCGTCTCCTCCGGCAGCAGGTCCCGCATGCCCGGACAGCGCAATGATTCGATTCCATTGCCCATCAAGCACTCCAAGGCCGGCCGCAAAGGGCCCGCCTGCCGGTAGTCTACAATAGCGTTTTGCCTCATTCAACTTGCCGCGAATGGGCGAGCAGTCCTTCAGCCTACCGATCTCACGCGTATAATGGCAGAGAGGCACAAGTGGGACATCCGAAGTCGTGGCGCCGCGCGATGAAAAGGATGCGCCTGTTCATCGTCTGCCTGCTGCTGGCGGCGGGCGTGGTTGCCCTCTCGTGCGGCAACCCTGTGCACAGGCAACAGGCCGTCAACGTGATCACGGTCGATGGCCTCATCAACCCCGTCATGGCGCGTTATGTCGAGCGAGGCATCAGCAACGCGGAGAGCGCTCATGCCGTCGCCCTCGTCATCCGCGTCGACACGCCGGGGGGTCTCGAAAGCTCGATGCGGGACATTGTGAAGGACATCGAGGACTCCGGTGTCCCGGTGATCACCTACGTCTCGCCGTCGGGCGCGCGCGCCGCGTCTTCCGGGACGTTCATCGTGATGGCCGGAAACGTCGCCGCCATGTCCCCAAACACGACGATCGGCGCCGCGCACCCCGTTGGCCCTACGGGCGGCGACATCACGGGCACCCTCGGCGACAAGGTGACGAACGAGGCGGCGGAGTACATCCGGGGCATCGCCCTTCTGCGCGGGCGCAACGCCGACTGGGCGGAGCAGACGGTGCG
>JALHUB010000045.1 GCA_022865685.1 Dehalococcoidia bacterium
AGCGCATCTACCTGGCGCCCATCTTCGAGCCCACGCTAGACGTGGCGCGGGAAGTGGTAGAGGCGCCCTACTACGGCGGCGACGGCAACGGCGTGAAGGTGGGTGAGATTGAGGTCGGTGGGAAGATCAACACCAGCAACCCGAACCTCTCCGGCGTCACGCAGGACACGACCTCTAGCTGCCAGCACGACCACGCCGCGGCCGTCGCCGGCATCATCCGCAGCACCGACCAGACGGTGCACGGCATCGCCAGCGGTGCCTCACTCTGGATCGGCGGCTCCTGCGGCGGCAACACGGACCAACTGAAAAGCCGCACGAACGCCGCCGCCGACTGGGGTGCGACCGTATTCAACAACAGTTGGGGATACGACGCGTGCAGCTTCCTGAGCGACATAAACAAGTTCGAGGACGACATGGTGGCGAACCGCTCCCGCAGCGTTGTGTTTGCCGCTGGCAACCGCGGGTCCGACTACTACTACGGCCACTGCGTGACCAGCCCAGCGCTTGCCTACAACGTCGTCGCCGTCGGGGCCTCGGATGACAAGAACACGGTCGGCTGGCCTGACGACACCGTTGCCGACTACTCAAGCTACGAGGACCCAACCACCACGCACAACGACCGCGAGGAGCCGGATGTCATGGCGCCGGGAACCAACTTTCAGAGCACCACCAACGCCGACCCCTGGACAGGCAACGTCGGCTCCGGCACCAGCTACGCGGCGCCAATCGTTACCGGCGTCATCGCCCAGTTGATGGAGCAGGCACCAGCGCTGATGATTCACCCCGCGGCCGTCCGCGCAATCCTGATGGCAACTGCCGTCCACAACATAGAGGGAGACGCTCGTCTCAGCGAGAAAGACGGGGCGGGGCAGATCGACTCCCATTTTGCCACCAGAGTCATACAGGGGGTGAACGGGGGGCAGTATATGGCCACGACCTGCGGGGCAGATTCGCCCGGCACATCTGAGTATGCCATATCTCCTATCGCCGGATGGCCGACCCGCATCGCGCTGACGTGGGATGTCGACCCCAACTACTCCTCGTACTCCAGTGAGCCGAGCGGCGACCTGGATCTCCAGGTGATCAACGCAGCGGGCCAGGTAGTGGCGCAATCAACCAGCTTTGACAACAACTATGAGATCGCCTACTTCACTCCAGCGACGGGCGAGCAATACAAGATCCGTGTGATCCGGGTGCGTTGGGACACGCCGACGACACGGAACCTCGCCTGGGCCGTCTGGGGCGATCCCACTATACTACCGACGCCGGTCCCGACGACAGCCGGGCCATCGCCGACGCCGAAGCAAACAACAGCGCCCGTGGCCACGCTCACGCGGACACCCACGCCCACGCGCACGCCGACGTCAACACGCACGCCTACGCCCACGAAGACGCGGACGCCCGGCCCTTCGCCGACACCGAAGCCGCCGACGAAAACGCCCAAGCCGGGGACGCCCCGGCCGACGCGCGGGCTTCCTACTCCCTACATGTAGAGGAGCACTGACTGGGCAAAAGACGGCGGCAAGGTCTAGAGTACAATCGTGGGGGGCGCGCGTCGCCTGTGCGCCCCCCACTCCGCAGCCGAAGATCGATAGGGAATGCTGGCAGTGCCGTGAGCGCAACGAACTCAGTCTTCAAACGGCCGATCCTCCTTACCGGCGCAACCGGCTACATCGGTGGGCGGCTGCTCAAGTCCCTGGAGGAGTCCGGCCGCGCCCTGCGCTGCATGACCCTCGAGCCCGA
>JALHUB010000046.1 GCA_022865685.1 Dehalococcoidia bacterium
CCGCCGCCGCCAGGAGATCGTCGTCGGTCGTCGGCTTGTTGATGACGTCGCGCAGGCGCCGGCTCCCCGCCTCCGGGGCGAAGGTGATATTGCGCCGGCCGGGGCCCGCCGCCGCTGCCGCCAGCCGGACCGAGAAGCTGTCGACGCGCAGGCTGGGCAGGGCGATGGCCAGCCGCTCGCCGAACTCGCGGCGCAGCGCTTCTACCATCGGGCCGATCTCCGAATGGTCCGCCGTGCTCAGGGAGAGCAGGGAGAGCTCATCGTAACCCGTGTTGGCAAGAATCGCCTTCGCCGCCTCCAGCACCTCGTCGGCGGACCTCTCCCGTCGCGGCCGGTAGACGATGCCCGCCTGACAGAAGCGACAGCCGCGTACACAGCCGCGCTGGACTTCGACGGCGGCGCGGTCGTGCACGGTCTGCGTGAAGGGAACGATGGGTCGCAGCGGCGATGGCGCCAGGCGCTCGATGAAACGACGGCGGATGCGCGCCGGCGCGCCGTCGAGCGGCCGGACCTCGCGCACCTTGCCGTCGTCGTGATATTCGACGTTGTACAGGCTCGGGACGTAGACGCCGTCGATTGCCGAGAGATCTCTGAGGAGGTCGCGGCGGTCCGTCTTTCCGGCCGATCTGGCGCGTCGCAACACATCGACGATCTCCAACGTGACATCCTCGCCGTCGCCGAGCACGAAGGCATCGATGAACTCGGCGAGCGGCTCCGGGTTGAGGGCGGCCGTCCCGCCGGCGATCACCAGCGGCCGGGCATCGGAGCACTCCGCCGCGAGCAGGGGCAGACCCGCCAGGTCGAGCATGTTGAGCACGTTCGTGTACGTCAGCTCATACCCCAGCGAGAAGCCGATGACGTCGAACTCCGCGAGGGGGTGCCGCGTCTCGAGGCTGAACAGCGGCAGGCCGCGACCGCGCAGCTCTCTCTCCATGTCGGGCCAGGGCGCGTACGCGCGCTCGGCGAGCACGTCCGGCTGCGCATTGATGATGTCGTAAAGGATGGCGAGTCCCAGGTTGGACATGCCGATGTCGTAGGCGTCGGGGTAGGCCAGCGCCACGCGCAGCGGCGTGCTCTCCCAGTCCTTGACGACGGCATTCCACTCGCCGCCGGCGTAACGGGCGGGCCGCGTCACTTTGCGCAGGATGGAGTCGATGTCCAGCATGATGGGAACGGCTTTCGACGAATCTAGAACGTAAACATCATAACCAAAGAGCGACGGCGCCCGCAATTTGGGGCGCGGCGTCGCCGTTGCGGGCTTGACTTGCCGAGCGGGCGAACAGTAGGCTCGAAGCGATCAAGTCGGACGCCTTATGGAAGAGCATGACGCAGTCCCCCGACGAGCCGGCCCTGAGTGAGCCAGCGCTTGTTCTTGCCGGCGAGAGAAAACGTCTTCTCTGGCGGGCCGACTTCGCTCTCCTCGCCTTATCGGTCCTCCTTGTCACAGCCTTCGCCTTCGCCTTCTTCTACTTCGACGTCAACTTCGCCCAGTTGCGGACCTACGGATATGTTGGCGTCTTCGCGATCAGCGCCATCGGGTCGGCGTCCATCTTCCTGCCGACGCCGAGTATCGCGGCGGTGTTCGGCAGCGGCGCCGTCCTTCATCCGGTCCTCGGTATTCCCACCCCTATCGTCGTTGGGCTCGTAGCGGGACTCGGAGAAGCGCTGGGGGAGTTCACGGGGTACGCGGCCGGCTACGGCGGCAGCGCCGTCATCCGCGAACGCGCCTTCTACCGGACGATGCAGCAGTGGATGCACAAGAACGGCTCCGTCATCATGTTCGTCTTCTCGGCGATACCCAACCCTGTATTCGACGTTGCGGGAACGATTGCCGGCGCCGTCAAGATGCCGCTGTGGAAGTTCTTCGTCTCCGTGTGGCTGGGGAAGACGCTGAAAGACGTCGTGATCGCGGCGACGGGCGTTGCCAGCCTGAATCTCATTCAGCACATCTTCGAATAGGAAATAAGACTCGCCTTTACAGGCACCCTGCCGGCGGCTATAATTTGTGCTATAAGAAGTTTCTCGGGCGGGCCGGATGGACGCTGGTCTCGAGCGATTCCGGTTCTCGCCAAGGTAGGATAGGGTGCCGAAACGGCGTCTCGCTGCCTCGGCCACGTCGCACGTCGCCTTCGGCGACGGCTCGCGGCCTTGCGTTGAATTGGGGGGGCAACCCCCAGTCGCCCTGTCAGGGGGCTCTGCCCTCTGTCCCCGCGCATTCTGGGGTTCTTCAGCAGGCAGGGAAAGGTTGCCGTGTTGATGAGGGCTGTACGAATGTACGCTCTTTTTCGCATTTCGATCAAGAGGAGCGATCGGTATGAAGGGACTCTTAGCTCGTGGCGTGGGAGCTCTTCTCCTCGTCGCCGGCGGCTTCTGGCTGGGCCGCGTGGTGACGTCGGAGAAGACCAGCCCAACGGAGTCAGCGCTCTCGCTGGCGCTACTGGTAATCGGGGCGGCTCTGGCGGCAGGCATTATCCCGATAATCTTCTCGCGGCCCGTGGAACGAGTGCAGCGACGCCTGAGGCGACTCTCGCTGTTGCAGATCGGTCTGGGAGGTCTGGGCCTGACCGCAGGTCTCATCGTATCCGTCTTGCTGGTCCCTGCTCTCTCGCGCTTACCGGAGCCTGCTGACTGGATTGCCCCGCTCGTCGCCGCGGTCGTTGCCGGCGGAACCGGCATCATGCTGCTGGCCGGCCGGTCCGGCGAGTTGTCTTCCTTGTTGGGCGGCCGTTTTTCCCCTCCCGTAAACGGCGGCGCCGGCAAGAATTGGAGCAATGGCCAGCGGTTCCTCGTCGATACAAGCGCGATAATCGACGGCCGCATCGCCGACATCTCCGAGGCCGGCTTCATCCAGGGCTCGCTTGTCCTGCCGCGCTTCGTCCTCGACGAGCTTCGACACATCGCCGACTCCGCGGATGCGCTGCGTCGAAATCGAGGCCGGCGCGGCCTGGACATCCTCAACCGCCTTCAGAAGGAATCGCCTGTACCGATAGAGATAACCGATAATGACTATGAAGACGTGCAGGAGGTCGATAGCAAACTGGTGAAGATGGCCTCGACTCTGAGTTGTCCGATCATCACGAACGACTTCAACCTGAACCGGGTGGCCGAGTTGGAAGGCGTGCGGGTGCTGAACATCAACCAGCTTGCCAACGCCGTGAAGTCCGTCGTCCTGCCCGGCGAGGAGATGGCGATCCGCGTGATCCAGGAGGGCAAGGAGGCGGGCCAGGGCGTCGGCTTTCTCGACGACGGGACCATGGTCGTCGTGGAGGGCGGCAGGCGGCACCTGAACGATGAGATCGAGATCGTCGTCACGCGCGTCCTGCAGACGGTCGCGGGGAGGATGATCTTCGCTCAGCCGAAGGGTAACGGTTAGCCTTGGCAGAGACGGAAGAAGCGGTAGTCGCGAGTCCGACAAAGAAGGGCGTCGGCGCCATCGTCGTCGCGGCCGGCAAGAGCCTGCGCATGGGCGGCGGCGACAAGATATGGGTGTCGCTCGGCGGCAGGCCGCTGCTGGCGCATACCGTCTCCATCTTCCAGTTCTGCTCTGCTATAGACCGCGTGGTGCTCGTCCTCTCCGCCGACAGGCAGAAGCTCGGGATGTCGCTCATAAAGGGCGCCCATTTCGGCAAGGTGGCCGGCATCTGCTTCGGCGGCGACGAGCGCCAGCAATCGGTGCGCGCCGGCCTGGAAGCGCTGGGCCCCTGCGAGTGGGTCGTCGTGCATGACGGGGCACGCCCGCTTGTCACGACGCGGCTCATCGAACAGGGACTCGCCGCTGCCCGCGAGACCGGCGCGGCAACCTGCGCCGTGCCCATCCATGACACGATTAAGCTGGTCAACGACAAGCACATGGTGGAGAAGAGTCTCAATCGCAATCACCTCTGGCTCATCCAGACGCCGCAGGTCTTCCGGTACGACCTGCTAATGGAGGCTCACCGCAAGGCGGACGGACAGCCCGCCGCCGGCGACGACGCCGCCCTCGTCGAGAGGCTGGGCTACCCGGTGAAGGTGTTCATGGGGTCGTACCACAACATCAAGGTGACCACGCCGGACGACCTCGTGCTCGCGCAGATGCTTTTGAAGTGGCACCGTGCCTGACATGCGAATCGGCGTCGGCTATGATGTTCACCCATTCGACGCGGCCCGCCCGCTCTATCTCGGCGGGGTGCGCATCGACGGCTCCCCAGGTCTGAGAGGGCACAGCGACGCCGACGCCCTCCTCCACGCCGTCATCGACGCGCTGCTGGGGGCGGCGGGCCTCGGCGACATCGGCCAGCACTTCCCGCCGGACGACCCGGCCTACAAGGACGTCGACAGCAGGGAGCTCTTGCGACAGACGCGGGACCTGCTGCAAGAGAAGGGGTACAGAGTGGGCAACGTCGATGCGACGGTGATCGCCGAGAGGCCGCGCCTGCTGCCCCACCTGCCGGCGATGCGGAGCGCGATCGCCGGCGTCATTGGCATCGACGAATCGCGTGTCAGCGTCAAAGCGACCACCCACGAAGGGCTGGGGGCGATCGGCAGGGGCGAAGGGATTGCCGCGATGGCCGTCGCACTGATAGAGTAGGCGCTACCGGTGAGATACATCACTCCCTCCCGACGACCGGCGCGCCGTCCAGGCACGCTTCCACGGCCCTCCTTCGTGGGCAGGAGATGCCGCTGCCTCTGTAGCGGCGGGTGTCGCCGTGCGGCACCCGAGACAGCGTAGTCCGCCACTTCGCGGGCAATCTCCTGAAGACCTGGAGGGCACAATGACCATCTTAAATAGCATCATCGGCGATATACGCGCCGCCCGGCGAGAAGACCCGGCGGCGACGAGCAACCTGGAAGTCATCCTGGCTTACCCCGGCTTTCACGCCCGGCAGATCCATCGCCTCTCGCATGCCCTGTACGAGAGGCGCGTGCCCGTCGTGCCGCGGCTTGTGTCGCACGTGGGACGTTTTCTGACGGGCATCGAGATCCACCCGGGTGCCAGGATCGGCGAAGGGCTGTTCATCGACCACGGTATGGGCGTCGTCATCGGCGAGACGGCGGAGATCGGCAACGACTGCCATCTCTACCAGGGCGTGACCCTGGGCGGCACCAGCACACGACGGGAGAAACGCCACCCGACGCTCGCCGACCACGTCGTCGTGGGCGCCGGCGCGGAGCTGATAGGCGCCATCTACGTCGGCGAGAACGCCCGTATCGGCGCCGGCTCCGTCGTCGTGACCAATGTCCCGGCCAACGCCACCGTCGTCGGCGTGCCCGGGCACGTAGTCGCCTATCATGAGCCCGGCGACGACACCGTCGTCCACCTGCCGGACCCCGAATGGGACCGGCTCCAGGAGCTCGAGGAGAGGGTCGGCCGCCTGGAAAAGCGAATGGAATCGCCGGACGGCACGCCTGAGACACCACCTGAAATCGGCTAGCGAGGATAGCGAAGCATGAGGCTGTACAGCACGCTGACACGCAGGGAAGAGGAGTTCGTTCCGGCGGGCGATACCGTCAAGATGTACGTCTGCGGCCCCAACCTGTACGCGCCCTGCCACGTGGGCCACGCCATGAGCTACGTCGTCTTTGACGTGCTGCGGCG
>JALHUB010000047.1 GCA_022865685.1 Dehalococcoidia bacterium
ATGTTGGATTTGCCCGAGTTGTTGGGGCCTACCAGCGCGACGAGATCGGACAGTTCCTCAAGGTGCACGTCAGCCAGAGATCGGAATCGCTCTATGTGCACGGCTCGGACTAGCTTCATCGCTACTCCTTTCTCCTCTACCTGTGGCCGCGAGCGGGTTCTTGCGAATAGAGGCGATGTTCCTTGATATAGGCTTCGACGGCGGGAGGCACGAGCCCGTCCAGCGATACGCCCTTTCGCGCCCACTCCCGTATCGCCGTGCCGCTGACGTCCACGAACGACATCGGCAGGATCACCAGCCGATGCGAGATGCCGGGGATCGCCGCCTCCAGGTCCGTCAGGTCGAGGTCGCGGCCCGGCGAGCGCAGCGCCACCGCCAGCCACGCCAGCGCGGCTATCCGGTGTGGGTCCTTCCAGTTCGGCATGTCCAGCAACGCGTCCTGCCCCATCACAAAGAACAGCTCCGTCTCCGGCCCGTAGCGCGCCAGCACCTCCCCCAGCGTGTCGACGGTGTACGACGGCCCGGGCCGGTCCAACTCCAGCGTCGACACCTCGCATCCGGGCAGCGAGTCGACGGCCAAACGCGTCATCTCCAGACGGTGCTCGGCGGCGCTTATGGGCTGTCCGGCCTTACGCCAGGGGTCGCCCGCCGGCACGAACAGCAGCTTGTCCAGCCCCAGGTGCTCGATGGCGACCTCCGCCAGCCTCAGGTGCCCGACATGAGGCGGGTCGAACGTGCCGCCGAGAACGCCCAGCTTCAACCTACCCACTCCATCTCCAGGCCTGCCACACGGATGCGGTCGCCCGGTCGCACGCCGGCCCGTCGCAGCGCCGCCCCGACACCCATTCGCACCAGGCGACGCCGTATCTCCGCCTGCGTCTCCCGCGAGTCGCCGGTCAGTCTCCGCACCATCCTCTCCGCTAGTTCGCCCTCCACCGCGAACATGCCGTCGACCTGTCTGATAACGAAGCGCGGCCCCCTCGGCTGCAGCTCGATGACCGGCCCGGCGCTGACCTGCTCTTCTGCCGCGGCCCGCTCCTCTGGGAGCACGGCCATCACCCTGTCCAGCAGCTCCTCGACGCCCTCGCCTGTGGCCGCTGAGATGAACATCGGCTCGATGCCCGCTTTCGCCAGCGCCGAGCGTATCTCTTCCTGACGCTGTCGCACCTCCGGCACGTCCAGCTTGTTTACGGCCAAGATCTGTCTCTTGCGCGCCAGCTCCTCGCTGTACGACGCCAGCTCCGCGTTGATCGTCTCGACATCCTCAAGCGGGCTCGACCGCGTGCCATCGACCAGGTGGATGAGAACGCGCGTCCTTTCGACGTGGCGCAGGAACTCGAGGCCTAGGCCCGCGCCCTCGTGTGCGCCGGCGATGAGCCCTGGTATGTCCGCCAGCACGACCGTCGCCCAGCCGCGCTCGACGACGCCTAGCACCGGCTCCAGCGTAGTGAACGGGTATGCCGCGACCTTCGGCCTCGCCGCCGACACAGTTCGCAGCAGCGTCGACTTGCCGGCGTTCGGCAGCCCGATGATCCCCACATCCGAGATCAGCTTCAAGTCGAGTTGCAGTTCCATCTCCTCGCCCGGCTCACCCTTTTCCGCGATTCGCGGCGCCCGGTTCGTCGAAGTCGCGAAGTGCACGTTGCCACGGCCTCCTCTGCCCCCCTTCGCGACGACTACGCGCTGCCTCTCGCTCGTCAGGTCGGCTATCACTTCTCCCTCGCCTGCCTCGTCGATCCGTCGCACTACAGTCCCGGCTGGCACACCCACGATCAGGTCCTCGCCATTCGCGCCGTGCTTCTTGGCGCCGCTGCCGTGGCCGCCGTTCTCCGCGCGGTACATCCGTCGCCGCCGGAAGTGCGCCAGCGTGCTCAACCCCGGGTCAACCTCGATCATCACGTTTCCGCCCCTGCCCCCGTCGCCGCCATCAGGGCCGCCCTTCGGGACGTACTTCTCCCGTCGAAAGCTGACGGAGCCGTCACCGCCTTTTCCGGCCTGCACGTTGACAACGACGCGATCGATCATTCATGCCACCTCACGCTCATTATACCCACCTACCCATGCAGGCAACTCCTCCCTCTCCACACTCGACCCTTGCGCGATTCCGTTTGATGAATGACCGATTCAGAGTCGTGGCTGCGAGATCGACTATCAGGTATGAACGCGGAAAGCGGGGAAAATGGTGATGCCGAACCGAGAAGTGTTGCCGGGCCTGTCGAAAAGCAAGGGTCGGCGGTGGAGAGCATGGAGATGTGTTTTGCGTTCTCCACAGAAGTCGACATAGCGAAGAACGCAATCCGACGGGACGGATGAGGCTATGGACAACAGTGGGACAGTCTGTGGAATTCGACGCAGTCAACCTGTGGAAGACGCGATACTATTGCGGATGGCGGTCAGGTCAGCGCTGGTCTGCGGAATTGCCGTCGACTCTCGCTCGATTTTGCGACAGGCGTAGAGGACCGTCGAGTGATCGCGGTCGCCGAAGAGCCTGCCGATCTGGGTTAGCGCCTGGCAGGAGTCTTGTCGCAGCAAGTACATGGCGACGTGGCGGGCCGTCGTGACGCGCTTGCCCCTGCCCTGCCCGCCGAGCGCCTGGCGGGGGATGTCGTAGTAGGAGCACACGGCCTCTATGACGCGCTCAGGCTTGGGCGACACGGGAGCCGGCTTCGCTGCAACGCACTTGATAGCGGAGCGGGCGAGCATGAGGTCGGCACGCTGGCCGCTGAGGCGCGCATAGGCAAGCACGCGATTGAGCGCGCCCTCTAGTTCACGCACGTTGGTGTAAGGCCGACCGGCGAGGAACTCCAGCGAGGCGTCATCCACCTCGGCGTGGAGTGAATCGGCCTTCCTACGCAGCAACGCAATCCGTGCGCCGCTCGGAAACATGGACAGGTCAGCGGTAAGTCCAGACTGAAAGCGGGAGCGAAGCCGGGGTGAGAAGTGCTCCAGCGCCTGCGGTGGTTCGTCGCTGGCCAGTACGAGCTGCTTGCCGGCGCCGTAGAGGTGGTTGAACGTGTGGAAGAACTCCTCCTGCGTGCCACCCTTGCCAGCGAGGAACTGCACGTCGTCCATCAGCAGGGCGTCGAGGGAGCGGTACTTGGCGCGGAAATCGTCGGTGCGTTTCTGGCGGGCGGCGGACACGAATTCGGAGAGGAACTGCTCCGCGGTGACGTAGAGCACGCGCTGGTTCGCTGCCAGCAACCGGTGCGCAATGGCGTGCAGGAGGTGTGTCTTGCCCAGCCCGCTTTCGCCGTAGAGAAAGACGGGATTGTGCTGCGGCGCGCCGTTAAGGCCGGTTGCGCTACAGGCGGCGGCGTGCGCCAGGCGGTTGCAGTCGGCGACGACGAAGGTCTCGAAGGTGAAGAGCGGGTTGAGTCGCTGCTTCGGCAGGGGAGGGACGAAGTCTGATGCGTGCAGAGCATCTCGCGGCACCGGGGCGTAGCCTTCGACCGGCGCGCCGTCGACCCGGAAGGCCACCTGTAGCGGCTGCCCGACGATGCCGGACAGGGTCTTCGTTATGAGGTCGCTGAGGCGGTCGCGAAGCCATTCAGCGACGAAATCGGTCGGGACGCAGACGGTGAAGGTACCGTCCTCCAGGGCAAGACCTACCGAGTCGCGGAGCCATGTCTGGTAATTGGGGCGGGTGACCTGCAACTGCAACTGGCCGAGAGCCACTTCCCACAACGCCTCAGGAGAACGGTTCATGCGGGCCTCGCTGTTGCTCCTTCGCACGACGGAGTCGCGGCGCGCAGGGCACGCCACACCGCCGGCGCTAAAGATAGGTCGTTGCTTTTCCCTCGATAAGGCTGCTTGTGGTAATTGGTGTCTCGGCTCAGACTACCGCTGACCCGGGGTTGGGAGCCACGGCAGCCGTCGCCTGTGGTTGTGGGCCGGGCGGGAGATCGGCCCTGCACCGGAGAGAATAGCGCCGACGGCGAAAGACGGTCAAGGCTCTTATGATCACTGGTCAAAGAAAAATGGCCTCTTTTCGAAAACGGAAAACGATGGCCTCGGCGCCCAAGGCAGCCCGCAGGGCATTCGTCAGATTCCGACCCGCGCCGGCCCCAATCAACGCCGCCGCCGTCAAGTTGCGGCCGCGAATTGCCGTCCACTATAATGAGCATCACCGTAAGCGCCAGGGACGGACGCACGGCCGCGGCGCGGGATGTGAACATGCTGCTCGCCCTTGACATCGGCAATACGGCGATAACCATAGGCGTCTTTGACGGCGAAAAGATCCGCGCCCGCTGGAGCATCGCCACTGACGTCGAGAACCTCGTCGATGAGTACGCCATCCTCCTGCTCAGCCTCCTGCAGACAGAGGACCTCCGCGCCGCCGACATCGACGAAGCGGTCCTGGGCAGCGTCGTGCCCTCCCTCACGCCCGTCTTCCAGGACGTCTGCCGGCGGTACTTCAAGGTCGTGCCGCTGGTCGTCGACCCCGGCGTCCGCACCGGCATCCGCATCCTCTACGATAGCCCCCGCGACGTCGGCGCCGACCGCGTGATCGATGCCGTCGCCGCTATCAAGCTCTACGGCCCGCCGCTGATCATCGTCGACTTCGGCACGGCGACGGTCTTCGACGCCATCTCCCGCGAGGGCGACTACGTCGGCGGCGCCATCGCCCCGGGCATCGGCATCTCGCTGGAGGCGCTGTTCGAGCGCACCGCGAAGCTGCCGCGCATCGAGCTGGAGCGGCCGAAGCATGCCATCGGCAAGACGACCGTCAATGCCATGCAATCCGGCGTCATCTTCGGCTACGTGGGGCTGATAGAAGGGATCATCGCCCGTATGAAGAAGGAGCTTGACGGCGACGCGAAAGTCATCGCGACCGGCGGCTACGCGCCCCTCATCGCGCGTGAGACGTCCGTCATCCAGGAAGTTAACGTGGATCTAACCCTCGTTGGCTTGCGCCTCATTCAAGAGGCCAACCGCGGCCAGGCCATGCCTACCGGCAGGCAGGGACGCTGACATGCTCGAAGGCAAGCGCATCGTAGTAGGCATAACCGGCAGCATCGCCGCCCACAAAGGAGCCGACCTTGTCAGCAAGCTGACGCAGGCCGGCGCTAAGGTCGACGTCGTCCTCACCGAGTCCGGGGCTCGATTCGTCACGCCGGTCGCCCTCCAGGGGCTGAGCGGCCGGCCCGTCTATACCGACGTTTTCGCCGCGACGGGCGACCTGGCGATCTCGCACGTCGAGCTGGGGCGTCGCGCCGACGCCGTCGTCATCGCGCCCGCAAGCGCCGCGACGATGGCCCGCCTGGCGCACGGCCTCGCCGACAACCTGCTCTGCCTCACTGTGCTCGCCACGGAGGCGCCCGTCCTCCTGGCGCCGGCCATGGATGCCCTCATGTTCGAGAACGCCGCCACTCAGGCCAACCTGGCGATTCTGCGGGAACGGGGGATGACCATCATCGGGCCGGCGGAAGGACGCCTGGCCAGCGGCATGCGCGGCCGCGGCCGCATGGTAGAGCCGGAGGCCATTGTCGGCGCCCTGCGACGGCTTCTCGGCCGCAGCGGCGACCTGGCGGGCCGCAAGGTCGTCGTCAGCGCCGGCGGCACCCAGGAGCCGATCGACCCCGTGCGCTATGTCGGCAACTATTCGTCGGGCAAGATGGGCTACGCCATTGCCGAGGCGGCGCGTGACCGCGGGGCGCGGGTCGTGCTCGTGAGCGCGCCCGTTGCCTTGTCGACGCCCTACGGCGTGGAGAAGGTGCCCGTCACAACAGCGGAGGAGATGCGCGACGCCGTCGTCGCGGCCTGTGCCGGCGCCGACGTGCTGATCATGGCGGCCGCCGTCGCCGACTACCGGCCCGCCGAGCGCGCGGGGCAGAAGATCAAGCGCACGAAGGAGGGCATGACGCTCGACCTCGTGCCGACGCCCGACATCCTGGCGGAAGTCAAGGGCGACCTCGTCCGGGTCGGTTTCGCCGCCGAGAGTGAGGACCTGATGCGCAACGCGTCGGAGAAGATGGCGCGCAAGGGGCTGGACCTCATCGTCGCCAACGACATCACGGCCGCGGGCTCCGGCTTCGGCACCGACACGAACCAGGTGACGATCATCGACAAGTCAGGCGCCGCTGAGACGCTGCCGCTGCTGAGCAAGTACGAAGTCGCCTGCCGCCTCCTGGACCGCGTCGTCCCCCTGCTCAAGCGGTCATCATAGTCCGCAGAATCCCTCCGACAACCCTCACTGTAGACCCCATTTCCGGTACCACCGACGAAGCCCAGATAGGACACGCGGCCGGACATTAGTGCGGACAAAATGCTGGACACTCCTTATTGCCAACTAGCCACTTGGAGCATAGAATAGATTCAGAAACTGGCCGATGCTGAGGACAAAACGTTGGACATTTCGTTGGACAAAATGCTGGACGTTATCTAGAAGTATAGAGGGTTGATTAATGCCAGCATGGGACGTTTCCTTCGATCTCCGAGTCGGAATCGACGAGCCCGAAGTAGTGAGGGCTGTGGCCAGAATAGAGGGTATGGCGGGGTTGGTTTGCAGCATTCCCCTCCCGCCCGCTGCTCAGCAGCGGATCGATCGCCTAAACATTCTTCGCGCAGTAGTGGGCACAACGGGGATAGAGGGGGCGGAGCTAACCGAGGAAGAAGTCGGCAGGATCATCGACGCTCCTCCGGGCGCGAGCGTGCTTCCCCCCAGCCGGCGTCGTGAAGAGATGGAGGGCCGGAATGCAGAACGGGTGATGAGGTCCGTTGCGGAAGCTTTGAATGAGGACCCTACGTTGCCGGTAACGGAGCAGTTGATCTGCACTCTCCACAGGCTCACAACTGAAGGCATTGACTATCCGCACAACGAACCGGGTATCTACCGCTCTCATCGGGTCACTGCTGGCTCCTATGTGCCTCCGGAGAACCGGGAGGAAATGCGGCGACTCATGGAGCAGTTCACAGAGTGGTTCAACAACGGCCCGCCCGCGTCGTGGCCCGCTTCGATCCGTGCAATAGCGGCCCACTTCTATGTGGTCAGCATTCATCCGTTCGGCGGCGGTAACGGAAGAACGGCCCGAGCGGTAGAGAGCTTCATTCTCTATCGCGGCGGCATCAATGTGAGAGGTTTCTACTCCCTTGCCAATCACTACTACCGGAACCGAGACCGGTACATCGAACTATTGGACAGCACGCGCTTCGATGGGACGCGTGATCTCACGCCTTTCGTGCTTTTTGGTCTGGAGGGTCTCCTCGCGGGGCTGGAAGAGGTCCGTCAGGCGGTGGTTGACGAGGTGAGGGTCATCGCTTTCAGGGATCTTGCTCGAGAGACGCTTGAGCGGCGCGGCAAACTGGGAACCAAGGTCAGCAAAAGGCTGCTTTCACTACTGTACTTCTTGGCTGTCGAATCTGTTCCACTCGAGGACCTGCGAAAAGGTGGTCACTCCCTCTTTCGGCTCTACATGGGACTGTCGCCGAAAACCCTTTCCCGAGACCTGGAGTCCCTGGTTGAACTGGGGTTGGTGGTTATTGACGGCGACAACCTGCGGGCCAACCTGCAAGTCATGGATGAGTACGTTCCCTGACCGCGCCGCTGCCTAGTATCGCTCGAGGCGGTGTCGGGTTGAATTGACATGGGCGGCGGGTGCTGTATCATTTCCTTAACTGGCCCATTTTCAAGGACGAAGGAGAGAACACCATGCCGCTGTACGTTTCCCTCAGCAACCTGACCGAGCAGGGCCGCAAGACCATCAAGAGCCGCCCCGAGCGCGTAAGGGACGTCAACAAGGAGATTGTCTCGATGGGTGGCAAGATAGTTGCCCAGTACGCCACCCTCGGCCCCTACGACTTCGTCACGGTCATCGAGGCGGAGAGCAATGAGGCGGTGATGAGCATCTCGGTCGAGCTCGGCGCGCGCGGGACGATCAGCATCATGACCCTGCCGGCGCTGGAGATCGACAGGTTCATCTCGCGGGCATGGGCGCCGCCAAGCCCCAGGCGCTAGGCTCGGAGAAGCGGGCGGCTAGCCGGAGAGTGGCCTTTCGGCGAGGCTCAAGCCGAGGTTGATCAGGGTCCGCACGCCCGTGCCGCTGGAGCCCTTGAGGAAGATGCCCTTCACCTCGTCGTGTTGGTCCACGCCGGCGACGTCCAGATGCACCCACGGCGTGTCCTCGATGAACTCCTTGAGGAAGATGGCCGCCGTAATCGAGCCTGCCTCGCGTCCGCCGACGTTCTTGATGTCCGCGACCTCGCTGTCGAGCTTCTCCTTGTACTCCTCGAACAGCGGCAGTTGCCAGACCTTCTCGCCGGCGGCCTCGGCGGCCTGCCTGACCCTCTCGAAGAGGGCGTCGTCGTTGGTCATCGCGCCGAACGCCACCTTGCCCAGGGCAACGGAGATGGCGCCCGTCAGCGTCGCCACGTCGACGACCGGCGACAGCCCGAGCATCCGCGCGTAGCACAGCGCATCGGCGAGGATGAGCCGCCCCTCGGCGTCGGTATTCACCACTTCGATGGTCTTCCCGTTCATCGCCCGAACCACGTCGCCGGGGCGTTGCGCGCTGCCGCCGGGCATGTTCTCCGTCGCCGGCACGATGGCCGTCACGTTCAGCTTCGCCTTGAGCTGCGCGAGAGCCCGAATGGCGGCGATGACGTCGGCGCCGCCGGCCATGTCGGCCTTCATCTCGTGCATCCCCTGCGACGGCTTGATGGAGATGCCGCCGCTATCGAACGTGATCCCCTTGCCCACGAGGCCGAGCGTCTTCGCTTCCGGCGCGGCGCCCCGATAGCGGAGGACGATGAGCTTCGGCGGCTGCTGGCTTCCCTGCGCCACGCCGAGGAACGCCTCCATGCCCAGCTCTTCCATGTCCTTGCGCTCGAGGACCTCGTACTCCAGACCCTGCTCCTGCGCCACCTGTCGCGCCCGCTCTGCCAGCTCCGACGGCGTGAGGAAGTTCGCCGGCTCGTTCGCCATGTCGCGTGCCCAGGTCGTCGCCTCCGCGCTCACCTGGCCCCGCTCCGCACCCAATCGCACCGCCTCTACTCTCGACGCGTCCGCCTCGACGAGAGTCAACTCGCGGATCTCGCGCTTGTCCTCCGGCTCCTTCTTGTGCACCAGGTATCGGTAGTGACCGAGGATGATCCCCTCGACGATCGCCTGCGCGCAAGCGTCCGGCGCCAGCCCCAACGATGGGTCCGCGCTGATGGCGACGCTCTCGGCGCCCGCCCGTCGCAGGTAGCGCGCGGCTACGGCCAGCGCATTACGCAGCGCCTGCCCGTCGAAGGCTTCGCTCTTGCCCAGGCCGAGCACCAGGACCCGCGGCGAAGGTATTCGACCCAGCGTGTGGACCAGCGTAGCCTCCTTGCTTTTGCCCGCGACGTCGCCCTCTTCGACGAGGCGCGATATGGCGCCGTCGAGCGCGCGGTCGACCTCCGCGACTGCGCCCGTCGACGTATTCGCTCCATCGAAGACGGTGACGATAATCGCCTTGGCGGATGAATCCTTGAGTTCGCCGGTCTGTACGCCGATCTGCATCAGAAGCTCCTTTCCAATGGGAGAGCGGGTGGCTGTCGCGCGAAGGCCCTTGCCGGGAGCGGCCTATGTGAGTAGAATCTTAAGTGCAATGGTACGGCCAAGTGCGCAGGATCCGCAATTGCAGCCGCGTCGTCTAGGGATTGGGACCGACCGGTAGTGAGCCCACTGAGAAGAACGAAAGCCAAGAGAATTCTTCGCGAGGCGCGCCTCTTCCTGGTCGAAGCCGCGCTCCTCGTCGGGCTAATGCTTATCTACTGGCTGATCCGCGGTGCTATACCGGAGCGGACAGCCGATGCCTTCGCCCGCGCTGACCAGATCATCCACCTCGAACAGAGGCTGGGCTTCTTCTGGGAGTCGGGCTGGCAAGAGCACATCCTCGGCAATCGCACGCTCGTCGACATATCCAACGGCATCTATCTCTACGGACATCTGCCGATTCTGATAGTGGCGGGCATCTGGATATACACGCAGAGCCGCGAGCGCTATCGCATCTATCGCAACGCTCTGCTCATCTCGGCCTGCGTTGGGCTGTTTTTCTACGGCCTTTTCCCGGTGGCGCCGCCGCGTCTCATGCCGGAGCACGGCTTTGTCGATACAATAGCGATGTTCAACAACGAGTCGAATGAGATTCAGCCGAGCATCATCGTCAACCACTACGCCGCAGTTCCCAGCTTTCACTTCGGTTGGGCGCTCTTGATCGGCATTGCCATGATCGAAGTCAGTCGCAACTTCTGGGTGAGGACCTTCGCGGTCCTGTTCCCGACGGTGATGTTCTTTTCGATCGTGCTGACCGCGAACCACTTCATCTTCGATGCCGTGGTCGGCGGCCTGGTCGTTCTGCTGGCGATTGTCCTCGCCTTCGCGGTCGAGTACTTCCGCCTTGGAACGCGGCAGACGGTGCCGCAGGGCGGATAACAGTCGCCGGGAGCGGCTTCCTTGAAATCCGTCGCTGCGTGTGCTTAAATTAGCATATAGGGAGTTAGGCTGTCGGAGGGAGCTGGCTGGAGTGCAATCTCCTTTGTCGGCATTGCGGAACTTGGCGAGAGCGCTGACGGCAAGCCCTCTGATTCGCCATATACTGAGGTTTCTTCGTGCACTGATGGCCCTCCTTGCCCCACGCAGAGTCGCCGAAGCGCTGGCCCCGCGGCCGGCAGTCCGCCACGTCGTCGAGCTGACGCTCGTCGGCCTGGCCTTCCTTTTCTACTTCCTCGTCCGCGGCAGTGTCGTCGACAGGACCTCTGAGGCTTTAGCGCACGGCTTCCGCATCCTCAACTTAGAGCGCGAAGTCGGCTTCGCCTGGGAACTGCAGTTGCAGACCCTGATCCTGGGCAGGGGCTTCCTCATCCAGCTCTTCAACGGGATCTACTTCTGGCTCGACTTCCCGCTGATCATCCTCATCGGCCTTTGGCTCTACTTCCGCCACCGCCGCCAGTACACCCTCACCCGCGACGCGATGCTCATCTCGGGCGGCATTGCCCTCATCATCTACCATCTCTTCCCCGTCGCGCCGCCGCGCTTCCTTAGCGACCTCGGCTTCGTCGACACGATGGCGATGTACAGCAACCTGAGCTACCAGGCGCAGTCGACGCAGCCGTTCGTCAACCCGTACGCTGCCGTGCCCAGCCTGCACGTTGGCTGGCCGATCCTGCTGGCTGTTGGCGTGATCGCGGCCACCCGCGTCAAGCCCATCTGGCTCTTGATAGCGCTACTGCCGGTGGCCCAGTTCTTCGCCGTGGTGTTCACCGCAAACCACTTCATCTTCGACGCGATGGTCGGGGTGTGTGTCGCGCTGCTGGGCCTTGGTGTGGCGCTGTTCATGCAGAAGTGGGGCTACGTGGCCCTGGGGAGGCTCTTCGGCCTGACGCCGCGAGAGCCGCCGCCGATGCGAGGGGCGCCCGCCTAGCGACGGCGCGCCCGAAATATGCGAAAGGCCCTCCGGAAGGGCCTTTCTCTTTTCCCGCCTACGCGCTCTCCATCTCGCGCGCAACCGCGTCTGCCGCCTCGTCGGTCCTCTTCGACGTATCGACGACGAAGTGCTCCCGCCCAATCTCTTCCCACTCCCCCAGCATCCGCTCGTAGACCGCGACGTCGGCGTCGGACGCGCTCTCGGGCACGGCCTCGCGCTCCGACAGGCGTGCCAGCGCCACCTCCGCCGGCGCCGTCACCTCCACCACAATCAGCTTCGCGCCGTGTCGCTCAGCGATCTCGTAGAGCGGCCGCCGGTAGGCCTCCGCCAGGTTTGTCGCGTCGACGATGCAGAACGCGCCCGAATCGAGCAGCCTCTCGACGGCGGCGTGGAGCGCGGTGAACACCCGCCGGCTCTCCCACCAGGAGTAAGAGGGGCGCTCGAACAGCAGGCGGCGTATGGCGTCGCTCTCCAGGATGATGGCGCCCGTGCGCAGCCTCAGCTCGCGGCTGAACTGCGACTTACCGGTGCCCGGCAGGCCGGCAACGACGACGAGCGCGGGTCGGGTTCGGGGTGGAGGAAGCGCACCAAGGGACTGGAGGACTCTGTCTACGTCGGAGGTTCGAGCGAAATACCAGGTCGGGCGGTCCTTCATCGTCGTCTGAATGCGCGCGTGCTAAGCCTGCATGTAGTAGGCCAGGCCCAGCAGGCCCGGCCCGGTGTGCGCGCCCATCACCAGCGTGAACTCGCTGACCGCCACCTCCGACGGCTCGAGCCGGCCGGTCGCTTCCCCCGCCAGCCGTTCCGCATCCCGAAGGGCGTTCGTGTGCTGCACGCACAAGTGCAGGCCCTGCCCGCGAAGGCCACGCTGCTCAAGTATCGGGATGAGCTGGGCGACTGCCCGTTGCCGCGTGCGGGCGCGTGTAACGAGATGAATGTTCTGCTCGCGAAGCTCGATTATCGGCTTCACGCTGAGAAGCGCAGACGCCCAGGCCTGAATTCGCGGCACGCGACCGCTTCGCGCCAGGTACTCGAGCGTGTCGATGACGGCGAGGATGCCGACGCGCGGCATGACTTCTTTCGCTTGCTTGAGGACGCCCGCCAGGTCCGCGCCTGCCGCCGCCGCGCGCGCGGCCTCGACGACGACGAAGCCCTCCGCCATCGTCGCGCTTTGCGAGTCCAGCACCTCGACCTGCACATCGGGGCGCTCTTCCGCCAGCATCTGCGCCCCCTGCACGGCGGCGTCGTACGTGCCGCTGAACCGCGACGATACGGTGATGCAGAGAATCGACGGCGCCTTGGCCGCGGCGCGTTTCAGCGCCTCCAGGTGCGTGCCCGGCGAGGCGCTGGTCGTCGTCGGTGGGCGGCGGGCGGTCTTCAGCGCCTGGTAGAAGTTGCCGTTGCTCTCCAGCCCGTCGGGATACGACCGATCCTCGAACACCAGGTTGAGCGGCACTACTTCGATGTCGTACTGCGCACGCAGCGAGGCCGGCAGCGAAGCCGCGCTGTCGGTTACCACTGCCACCTTTGCCATCAACTGAGGGTTCCTCCCTCCCCCTGGCACGGGGGAACGGCCGCGGCGGCTGGAGAACCGGATGAGGGCAGGCGTTGCGCCCAGCGCATCGCGCATGCTAGAATTATACACTAGATACGGAAAGGACGAAGGAAGAAGGCCACGCCAAGCGCAGATGCTGAGCAAAGAGAAGAAGCAGAGCCTCGTCGAGGAATACGCCACACACCAAACCGATCCCGGTTCTCCGGAAGTGCAGGTAGCCCTCCTGACCGAGAAGATCAACCAGCTCAGCGAACACCTCAGGACGCACAAGCACGACTTCCACTCGCAGCGCGGCCTCCTAATGATGGTGGGACAGAGGCGGAGACAGCTCGCGTACCTCAACAAGAAGGACGTGCAGCGCTATCGGATCGTCCTCGCGAGATTGGGCCTCCGCAAGTAACAGCGGTGGCCTTTCTGTTAGAAGAGAAGAGAGCAGGCGCATCCTCAGGCAGATAGCTCCTCCGATTCCTGTATATAGAGGAGCGGCTTCTGGGAGACGGATCGACCCCGCAGAATGAGTCGGGTAACGCCTCACCCATCCGCATAGCATACGCCTGTGACTGACAAGGCCGTCCCGCGGGGAACGGCGCCATTCTGTGGGTTAACGGAGGTTCACCCCATGTTACGAGTTTACGAACGAACAATTGGCGGCCGCGTCTTGACCATGGAGACGGGCAAGCTCGCCGGACAGGCGGATGGATCGGTGCTGGTGCGCTACGGCGACACTGTCGTCCTTGTCACCGCCTGCGCGACCGAGCAACCACGGGAAGGAATCGACTTCTTCCCCCTCACCATCGACTACGAGGAGCGTCTCTACGCCGCCGGCAAGATCCCCGGCAGCTTCTTCCGCAGGGAGGGCCGTCCGACGACCGAAGCCGTCCTCGCCGCCCGTCTCACTGACCGGCCCCTGCGCCCGCTCTTCCCGAAGGGCTTCCGCAACGACGTCCAGATCGTCGTCACGGTTCTCTCAGCCGACCAGGAGAACTCGCCGGATGTCCTCGGCACCATCGGCGCTTCAACCGCCGTCTGCATCTCCAGTATCCCCTTCGGCGGACCCGTTAGCGCCGTTCACGTCGGGTATATCGAAGGCGAATACGTCGTTATGCCCACGTTCTCGCAGCTTAAGGACAGTGAGATCGACCTCACGGTCTCCAGCACCGGCGAGGCCGTGATGATGGTCGAGGCGGGCGCGACCGGCGTCTCCGAAGAGCTCATCCTGGGCGCCATTCGCGCCGGCCATGAGGCCAACCAGGAGATAGTAGCCCTCCAGAACGAGATCATCCGCGACGTCGGCAAAGAAAAGACGCCCGTCACCAAGCCGGAGCTCGGCGAGGCAGTGCGTAACGAAGTCGCCAAGTTCCTTGAGGGCAAGCTCGAAGAGATCGTCGCGGCGGTAAACCGCGAAGAGCGCGACCGCTCCCTCGGCGAGCGCCGCGAGGAGCTCTTGGAGCGCCTCGGCGAGACCTACGCCGCTGAGCAGATCCTCGCCGCCTTCGACGAGCGCGAGAAGCTTCAGATCCGCGGCAGCATCCTCGAGAAGGACGTTCGCCCCGACGGCCGCGGCCTGAAGGAGATACGTCCCATCTCCGCCGAAGTCGGCATCCTGCCGCGAACGCACGGCTCCGGCCTGTTCACCCGCGGCCAGACCCAGGCCCTGACCATCGCCACGCTCGGCTCGGCCAG
>JALHUB010000048.1 GCA_022865685.1 Dehalococcoidia bacterium
CGACGCTGCTGCCGGTCGGTCTCGAGGGGCCACGCGGAAGCGAAGCATCGGATGGGATGGCACTGCCGCCGGTCGAGATCGAGATGAACGTCGACCGCGCCATCAAGGACGCCGACGTGGTCATGACGCTGCGGCTGCAGCTCGAGCGCATGCAGAGCGGCCTAGTGCCCAGCATCCGCGAGTACTGCAACCTCTACCAGGTCACCGCGAAGCGGCTGGCCACGGCGAAGCCCGGCGCGCTGGTTCTGCACCCGGGGCCCGTGAACGAGGGCGTCGAGATATCGCTGGACGTTGCGCACGGCGCACAGTCGGTAATCGAGGAGCAGGTAGCGAACGGCGTGGCCGTGCGCATGGCGCTCCTCTACCTGATATCGCGAGGACGCGGATGAACAAAGACAGCATCCTGATTCGCGGCGGCCGCATCGTCGATCCCGGGCGCGGCGTCGACATGGTGGGCGACGTGCTCATCCGCGACGGGCGGATCGTCGCCGCCGGGCAGCGTGTCAACGGCGCGGGCGCCGCCGGTGCACACGCAATCGACGCGAAGGGCCTCATCGTCTGTCCGGGCCTCGTCGACATCCACTGCCACCTGCGCGACCCCGGCTTCGAGTACAAGGAGACCATCGAGACCGGCACGCGGGCGGCGGCGCGCGGCGGCTTCACGACCGTCTGCTGCATGCCTAACACGAATCCTCCCGCCGATTCCCGCGCCACCGTCGAGTACATCCAGCGCACCGCGGCGGCTACGGCTTCGGTGCGCGTTCTGCCCATCGGCTGCGTGAGCAAGGGACGCCAGGGCAAGGAGATGGCGGAGCTGGGCGACCTGGCGGCGGCCGGCGTCGTCGCCTTCAGCGATGACGGCTCGCCCATCGCCGACGCCGCGCTAATGCGTCGCGCCCTCGAGTACTGTCGCGCCCTCGACCTGCCTGTCTCCGACCACTGCGAGGAGCCGGCGCTGGCCCATGACGGCGTCATGCACGAGGGCTGGGTCGCAGCACGGCTGGGTCTGTGTGGACAGCCCGCCGCCGCCGAGGAAGCGATGGTCGCGCGCGACATCGCGCTGGCGGAGCTGACCGGCTCGCGCGTGCACATCGCGCACGTCAGCACGGCAGGCAGCGTGGAGCTCGTCCGGCAGGCGAAGGCGCGCGGCGTCCCCGTCACGGCGGAGGTCACGCCGCACCACCTGACGCTGACGCATCAGATAGTTATGTCTAGTCCCTCCCTGCCCGACGGCCTCGCCTATGACACCAACGCCAAGGTCATGCCGCCTCTGCGTACGGCCGACGACGTTACCGCCTGCGTCGAGGGGCTGCGCGACGGCACTATCGACGCTATCGCCACCGATCACGCGCCGCATGCGCCCGTCGACAAGCTGTGCGAGTTCGACGACGCGCCGTCGGGCATCGTCGGCTTCGAGACGGCGCTGGCACTTGCGCTGACGCTCGTGCACGACGGCAAGCTCGACCTCCCGACGCTGATACATCGCATGACGGCGGGGCCGGTCGCGGCGTTCGGGC
>JALHUB010000049.1 GCA_022865685.1 Dehalococcoidia bacterium
ATGGAGATCTGGCGGCGCATGGCGTCGCAGGGACGCGCCCGCGAGAACCCGCGCAACGAAGCCACGTCGTGGACGCTGTCCCGCCCGACGCTCGCCTTTCGACCCTACGCTGTGGAGTGGCCGGAGCACTTCGAGGCCTGCTTCAGCGAGCTCGGCGTCCGTGGCGACGGCGTCTCCGCCTATGAACGCGTCCGCAACGGTCTCGCGGATGCCCCTGCCTTCGACGAGACGGCGCACGTGCTGTCGGCGCTGAAGACGCGCTATCGCATCGGCATCCTGTCGAACGCGGACGACGACTTTCTGATCGCTTGCCTGGAGAAGAACGGCCTGCACACCGAGTTCGAGGTCATCGTCACGTCGGAGAGCGCGGGCGTCTACAAGCCCCACGAGGACATCTTCCACTCGTTCTGTGAGGCGGCCGGCATGGCCCGCCACGAAGTGCTCTACGTCGGCGACAGCCAGTCGGCCGACATCCTGGGCGCGAAGAACGCCGGCATGCCCGTGGCCTGGGTGAACCGCGACGGCTCGCCGCTGCGCGAAGGCGTCCCGCAGCCCGATCACGAGATCGCTTCGTTGAGCGACCTGCTGGAGCTACTGCCCTAAGAGGATGCCGCCGAGACTGGAAAGTCTCGGCTACGCGCCCCGGCTACGCGGTTATCTTGATTCGAATCGAAGGAACGATGGCGCTTTCCCACGACCGCTCCCACGAGGTCTTCCAACGCTCGCTGCGCTACCTGGCCGGCGGCGTCAACAGCCCGGTGCGCGCCTTTCGCGCCGTCGGCGGCGAGCCGGTCGTAATCGCCCGCGGCGAAGGCCCCTACGTCTACGACGTCGACGGCAACCGCTACATCGACTACGTCTGCTCCTGGGGACCGCTCATTCTGGGTCACGCCCACCCGGCGGTCGTCGAAGCCGTGCGGCGGGCCGCCGAGCGTGGCACCAGCTACGGCGCGCCGACAGAGGCCGAGGCGGACCTGGCGCAGCTCATCGTCGAGGCCATGCCGTCGATTGAGCTGCTGCGCTTCGTCAACTCCGGCACCGAGGCGACGATGTCGGCGCTGCGGCTGGCCCGCGCCTTCACCGGCCGCGACAAGATCGTCAAGTTCGAGGGCTGCTATCACGGCCACGCCGACGGCCTCCTCGTTCAGGCGGGCTCCGGCGTCGCGACGCTCGGCCTGCCGGACAGCCCGGGCGTGCCGGCATCCTACGCGCAGGAGACGCTCGTCGCGCGCTTCAACGACGTGCCGAGCGTCGAGGCCCTCTTCGACCGGCATGGCGACGCCATAGCCGCCGTCATCGTCGAGCCGGTCGCCGGCAACATGGGCGTCGTGCCGCCGCAGCCCGGCTTCCTGGAAGCGCTGCGAGAGATTACACGTCGCGCCGGCGCTCTCTTGGTCTTCGACGAGGTGATTACCGGCTTCCGCGTCGCCTACGGTGGCGCCCAATCGCTCTACGGCATCACGCCGGACCTCACCTGCCTGGGGAAGATAATCGGCGGCGGCCTGCCCGTCGGCGCATACGGCGGCAGGCGCGAGGTCATGCAGATGCTGGCGCCGAACGGCCCCGTCTACCAGGCGGGCACGCTTTCCGGCAACCCGCTGGCGATGGCCGCCGGTCTGGCGACGCTGCGCGAGCTGCAATCGCCCGGCTTCTACGAGCGTCTTGACGCCCTCTCCGCGAAGCTCGTCGAAAGCGTGGCGCGGGCCGCGAAGAGCGCCGGCGTATCGCTGTGGCTGAACCGTGTAGGGACGATGCGGACGCCCTTCTTCGTCGACGCGCCCGTCACCGACTACGCGAGCGCCCGGCGCTCCGACACGAAGTTGTACGCCCGCTTCTTCCACGCGATGCTGGAGCGCGGCGTGTACCTCGCGCCGTCGCAGTTTGAGACGGTGTTCATATCGTCGGCGCACACTGAGCGCGAGATCGCGGACACCGTCACGGCCGCCGAAGCTTCATTTGCGGAGATAGCCTGAGCCTGAGCAGACGCCGAGACTGGAAAGTCTCGGCTACGATATTTGGTTTTCGATGTCGCGTCCTTTAGGGCGCGGTATGGCAAAACCCGGGCGCACATTGAGCGCGAGATCGCGGATACGGTGGCGGCCGCAGAGGCCTCGTTCGTCGACCCGGCCTGATTTCAGATCGTAGCCGAGGCTTTCCAGCCTCGCCGGGCCCGAAACCTTGACAAGGCTCCCCGCGCGTGATATTTTACTCAAACAGGGCCTAACTCGCCGCGGGCGAGACGGGGGAACCGACAGCAACATGGGGTGTATCCCGCACGGAGGCGGGAGGGGCAGTCTCTTTCAGCCCCAACCCGACAGCTAACCTCGTAGGCCACTGAAAGAGTGCTGGATACCGACAGTCGGCCGGATAATCAGTCCCTCCGGCCGTTTTTGGCACCCTCAACCCGGCCCGCTCGGTTTTGGTCGTGTGTCTGTATCGCTGGTGGGCGGTGATACCTCCCCGTGACATACGGAAGGAGGCCGACGTGAACTCCGGGGACATTCCGGATACGTATCCCCATCCAAAGCTGGCTGCACCCTCTAGCCCGCTCATCGTTGTCAGCAATCGAGGCCCGTTCGAGCACCACCGCGACGAAGGGGGGGCGCTCGTGCGACGGCCCACGGGCGGCGGCGTCGCCATCGCCCTCTCGTCGATGATGAGCCGCCACGACCTGACCTGGATCGTCGCCGCAATGAGCGATGCCGACCGCGACCTCGTGTCGCTCGGCGTGAGCGAGTTCTCGCTCGACAACGGTCACCGATTGCGCTTCGTTGGCGCCCCTCCGCCCTCGTACGACCTCTTCTATCGCGTCTTCTGCAACCCCGTGCTCTGGTTTCTTCAGCACTCCCTGTGGCACTTGCTCGACGGGCGGCCGAACCTGGAGCAGGGGATCGTCCACGCCTGGCAGAACGGCTACCTGCCCGTCAACCGCGCCTTCGCGGACGCCGTCGTCGACGAGGTCCGGCGCACGAAGGGCGTCGCCCGCGTCATGCTGCACGACTATCACCTCTACGTGGCGCCGCTGTTCATTCGCGACCGCTGCCCGGACGTCTCGCTGCAGCACTTCACGCACATTCCCTTTCCCGGCCCGGACGCCTGGAGCGCCCTGCCGCAGCCAATCGTGGAGTCGATCTGCGAAGGCATGCTGGCGAACGACAGCCTGTCCTTCCAGACGGCGCAGTCGAAGCGCAACTTCGTGCTCACTTGCCTCGCCTATCTCCGAGGCGTTGACGTCGACCTGGCGGAGACGGCGATCCGCTATCGTGGCAGAGCGACGAGCGTCTTCACGAATCCGGTGTCCGTCGACGTGTTCGACCTGCGCCGGAAGCTGACGTCACCGGGAGTCGGACTGTACCGCGCGGCGCTGAAAGACAGCGACGGGCTCGCCACCATCGTCCGCGTCGACAGGCTCGACCCCGCGAAGAACGTGGTCGGCGGGTTCAAGGCGTTCCGCCTGCTGCTGGAGCGGCATAGCGAGTGGCGGGGCCGCGTCCGGTTCCTCGCCTTCCTCGTCCCTTCACGGGAGGCGATTCCGGAGTACCGGCGGTACAGGGACGAAGTATTCGCACTGATCGAAGAGATCAACGCGCGGTACGGGAACGACCGCTGGCGGCCCGTGACCGTCTTCTACGAGGAGAACCGGCCGCAGGCGCTGGCCGGTCTCAGCCTGTACGACGTGCTCCTGACGAACTCGCTGGTGGACGGCATGAACCTGATCGCGAAGGAAGGGCCTGTGCTCA
>JALHUB010000050.1 GCA_022865685.1 Dehalococcoidia bacterium
GCTGTCGAAGCTGCCGTCGTCGGCTGTGACGCTGTGCGTGGTCGGGCCATTGTTTGTCCAGGTAACGGTGCCGCCCACCTTGATCGTGACAGTCGCGGGGGTGAACTCGAAGTCCTTGATCGTCACGGATGTCTCTTGCCCGGCAGCGCCCGGCGTCGATGTGGGCGCGGTGGTTGCGGCGGCGGTGCCGCTGGCCTGGGGCGCCTTCGTCGCGGTCGCGGCAGGCGCCGTCGTCACTCCCGGCGTGGGCGTCGCGCTCTTCTTCGAGCTGCCACAGGCCATCGCCGAGAGGCTTCCGGCAAGGAGCGCGAGAAACAGCACAGCTAGGCAAATGCGAAATCTGGGGGACATGAGAACGGTCTCCTTTCCGTTTTTCGTCGCCGGCCTCCCTGGCCGCAGACGTCGGCTACTATATCGTCTAAAGTCAGTATATCATCTGCGCAACCGCCGTGGACGTTGAAAACGCGGGCGCCGGACGGCTATTGGAGAGCGGCGAAGCCGTGGAGGGCGCGCCGGTGTCCGAGATATCGCCACGTCGTTGCTGAACTCGGAGTCTGACGGTCGCGTCCCGGTCAGCCGTAGTGGAAGTCGAAGAACCAGATTCCGATGCCGAAGAAGGCGTGAACGCCGACGACCATCGCAATCAGCCCGGCGTTCACAACGTGAGGAACGAACAGGACTCGCCTGCCTCTAACCATGAGTATGCCGCTGGTCACTTGGGCCAGTAGCAGCGCTAAGAGGATAAGGCCCAGCCAGACGTTCAGCGGCTTGTCGAAGACGATAGGGACGGTCACGGCCAATGGATTTCCCTCCTCTCGGACAGCGGCTACTGCTCGATGCCCAGCGAGCCGAGATCAACGAATTGGCCCTTTCTCGCGTCGACTAGGCCCATGTCGGTGAGCCTCAGCGAGGGGATGACCGGCAACGCGAGGAAGGAGAGGACGGCGAAGGGCTCGGGGATTCGGGCGCCGAGGGAGAGGGCCGCAGCGTTGAGCAAGGCCCCGCGATGGGAGACGACCGCTGCTGATTCCGTCGACATTATTCCGGCGACCGGCAGAGGCAGCTCTGCAAGCACTTCGCCGCCCGCAACGGCGACGAGCCCGCCCTGCATCGTCGCGATGCGTCGCACGGCCGCCAGCATGTCGCCCTCGTCGACGCCGACGACGATGATGTTGTGGGAGTCATGCGCGTAGGACGAGGCCAGGGCACCGCGCTTAAGCCCGAATCCGCTGACAAGCCCGACGCCGATGCGCCCGCTACCCAGGTGCCGCTCGACGACGGCGAGCTTTAAGATATCACGCTCGGTGTCAGCGACGATGCGTCCGCCTTCGACGCGTACCTCCTCCAGGCGCCGGCCCGTCAGTATCTGCCCCGGAATCGCCGCGATGACAGGGTAGCGAGAGCCAAGCGCCGGCAGCGCAAACGAGTCGACGCTAAGATCGCCGACGTTGACCGTGTGCAGCAGCGATGGGTCGACGGCGCTCGACGTCTCGAAGAGGGCTTCCCCCTCTTCCGCCACGGGCCGACCGTCGAAGTAGACGCGACGCGCCAGGGGCCGTCGCAGGTCGTCGCAGACGATGAGATGCGCGCGATAACCGGGGGCGATGGCGCCCACGCCGCGCAACCCGAAGCGGAGTGCGGGGTTCAGCGTCGCGAGCTGGACGGCGCGTATGGGGTCGAGGCCGAGGTCTATCGCCTTGCGCACGACGGCGTCGACGTCGCCATCGGATGCGAGGTCGGCGGCGGAGCGGTCGTCGGTGACGAAGAGACAGCGCCCGGCCGTGCGGTCGGTGACGAGCGGGAGCAGCTCGGCCAGGTTCTTCTCCGTCGTGCCCTCGCGGATCATCAGCCACATGCCGCGACGGAGCTTCTCGCGTCCCTCCGCCAGCGTCGTCGATTCGTGGTCGGAATGGGGCCCGGCAGCGAGGTAGGCATTCAGCGCCTTACCGCCGACGCCGGGCGCGTGGCCGTCGATCGGACGGTCGCTTGCCATGACGAGCTTGTCGAGGACGCGCGGCTGTGCCTGGATGACGCCGGGGAAGTCCATCACGTCCCCGAGGCCGGTCGCACCCTCGGTCTCCAGCAGTTGTCGAATCTCGTCGGGCCCCAGATTCGCGCCCGCCGTCTCCAGCGACGTGGCGGGAACGCACGATGGCGCCATGAGGTGCAATTGCAGCGGCAACGCGGCTGCGGCGCGAAGGACCGCGCGGATGCCTGAGAGCCCCGCTACATTGGCGATCTCGTGCAGGTCGGTGACGACGGCGACGACGCCGCGCGGCACTATGGCGCGGGCATACTCCGTTATCCAGAGGTGAGAGCTTTCGACGTGCGTGTGGCCGTTAATGAACGCGGGCAGCAAATAGGCGCCGCGCAGGTCGACGGTGTCACGGGCGCGGTAGCCGCCGCCCAGGCCGGCGATGCGCCCGTCGAAGACGACGACGTCTGTCTCTTCGATCTCCGCGGTGAGGGTGTTGACGACGCGCGCGTTGGTGAAGAGCAGGTCGCCCGGAGTGTCGCCGCGCGCGACGGCGATGAGGTCGGCAAGGCCCTGCCTACCGTGGCTTCCGGCAGACAGGCTCACGGCGTGCCCTCGACGACGTGCAGGTCGCGCAGGTGGCGGTACTTCTCCGACAGGTCGAGGCCGTAGCCCACGAGCCAGCCCTCGCCGACCGGGAAGCCGACGTAGTCGACGGTGTCGCCCACCGCCGCGCGCGATCTCTCGCGCAGGAGCAGGGTGCAGGCGCGCACGCTTGCGGGCTGCCGCCCTGCGACGTAGTCGCGGAGGAAGCGCAGCGTCTCGCCGCTATCGACGATGTCCTCCACGATGACAACGTGCCGGCCGCGGAGGTCGCTGCGCGGGCTCTGGCAGACTTCTACCCTTGCGGCGCGCTCGGTGCCCTTGAGACCGTAGCTGGCAAGCTGAATGAAGTCGACCTCGGGCGGCTCTTCCATGAAGCGCGTGAGGTCGGCGAGGAAGACGTAGCAGCCCTTGAGGACGCCGATGAGCAGCGGCGAGTGCCCGCGGTAGTCGCGGCTCAACTCTTCCGCAAGCTCCCGGACACGTTGCTCGATGGCCTGTTGGGAGATCAGTAGTCGAAGGGGTTGCATGTCCGACCTCTAGGGGCAGGCACGGGGGCCTGCCCCTACGTGTGAGAGGCGGCTTCCCACTCGCGCCGAAGGATGCCCATTATCACCAAGTCGCAATAGCGGCCGTCGATGAAGCGGTCTTCGCGGCGGCGGCCTTCTTCGACGAAGCCGCACTTCCGGTAGCATGCCTGCGCGCGCTCGTTGAAGTCGAAGGTGCCCAGCTCGACGCGGTTGAGGTTCATCTGCTCGAAGGCAAAGCGCAGCAGCGCTCGAACCGTGTCGGTACCGTACCCCTTCGACCAGTAGTCCTTCTCGCCGATGACGATGCCCAAATAAGCCCGGCGGTGCTCCGGCGATGCCTCGTGGAGGCCGGCGTTGCCGATGTGGACGCCGTCCTTCGTCTCGACGGCGAGAATGACGTCGGAGAAGCCGCTACGGGTGCGCGTGGCGGTCTCCAGCCATTCGCGCTCGTTGGCCATCGACAGCGGGTAGCGGCCACCCTCGAGGAAGCGCGTCACCTCGCTGTCGTTCATCCACCGGTGGCAGCGATCGAGGTCGTCGGGCTCCAGTGCCCGCAGCGTTACGAGCTCACCTTCGAGCATGTCGCTTCCTCCTGAGCAGGAACGGCGCGGCAAGCAGACAGGTTGCCGCCTCGCTCAGTTGCTCGGCAAAACGGAAATAGGGCGACGGCGTCGCCAGGAAACAACAGATCGGCGCGATGAGAGGAAACAGACGCTATTTGTGCTTGCGCTGCCAGCGGGTCTTCTTGAGCATCTTGCGGTACTTGTGCTTGCGGATCTTTTTCCGCCGCTTCTTAACAACAGACGGCATAGGCTCTCCTTTGTTGGCTGATTACCGATGAAGGTTGACCAGCGGATTATATCACGATTCAGCGAATCGGACAGACATGGCCCGTTTTTGGCGCGGCGCATGGGGGCAGGCACGGAGGCCTGCCCCTACAGGACGTTCTCGGGGTCCTCCTTCCAGCGCAGCGGGTTTTCGGCGACGTACCGGCGAATGCGATCCAGGTCTTCATCGTCGCGGATGACGTGTTCGTAGTAATTGCGCTGCCACAGTCGACGAGGGAAAGGTGGCCAGCCGTTGTCGCGAATGCCCTGTCGATATTTGGCGGCGGTGAGGGATTTGAAGCGGCGGACCACGTCGGGCAAGGAGATGGTTCCTGTAGGGGCAACCCCCTGTGGTTGCCCCGGGGGCACGCGACCCGCGTTTTCTGGGCAGGCACGTGGGCCTGCCCCTACGAGAACGACGGTACCGTGAAGGTGATTCGGCATGACAACGAAGGCGTCCAATCCGACGCCGCTATACCGTTCGGGCAACTCGCGCCACACGGATTCGATCATTTTGCCAGCATCGCTTGGAACCACCTGGTCTCGGGCGACTTCGCCCAAAATGCGCTCGCGGTCCTGGATACAGATCGTGACGAAGTAGGCGCCCGGCTGGTGGTAGTCGTAGGCAGGGAGCCGGAGGGAACGACGACGATGTCTGACAGGATCGTGTGTCATGGGGTTCAGTCTCTACGGAAAACCAACGCGTTGTCCGCGACGATGTCGCTGCTGATTGGCCGAGCGAAGATTATCACGAAGTCTCGGCGTCACGCGAGCGAAAAGGGCAGGCGCAGGGGCCTGCCCCTACGCGATTGAGGCGGGCGCCGGGAGTTTGCGGCGCAGGTACTGGCCGGTGAAGCTGTGCTCGGCTTCGGCGACCTGCTCCGGGGTACCTTCGACGACGATTTCGCCGCCCTCGTCGCCGCCGAGCGGGCCGAGGTCGATGATGTGGTCGGCGTTCTTCACGACATCGAGGTGGTGCTCGATGATGACGACGGTGTTGCCGCCATCGACGAGACGGTGAAGGACGCGCAGCAACGCATAGGTGTCCTCGAACGAGAGGCCGGTCGTCGGCTCGTCGAGGATGTAGAGGGTGCGGCCCGTGGAGCGACGCGACAGCTCAGTCGACAGCTTGACACGCTGCGCCTCGCCGCCGGAGAGCGTCGTCGCCGGCTGGCCGAGCCGTATGTAGCCGAGGCCGACGGCCTGTAGCGTCTCCAACTTCGTGCGCACCTTGGGGAAGGCACGGAAGAATTCGAGCGCCTGGTCGACGGTCATGTCCAGCACTTCAGCGATGTTCTTGCCGCGGAAGAGGATCTCCAGCGCCTCGCGGTTGTAGCGCTTACCTTTGCAGACCTCGCAGTGGACGGTGACGTCGGGCAGGAACTGCATCTCGATCTGGATGTAGCCTTCGCCGGCACAGGCCTCGCAGCGGCCGCCTTTGACGTTGAACGAGAAGCGACCGGGCGGGTAGCCGCGCATCCGTGCCTCCGGGACGGTCGCGAAGAGGTCGCGGACGGGCGTGAAGGTGCCGGTGTAGGTCGCCGTGTTTGAGCGCGGCGTCCGGCCGATTGGCGACTGGTCGATGTTGACGACCTTGTCGATGTTGTGCAGGCCGGCGATGCCGTCGCAGTCGCCGGGCCGGTCGCGGGCGCCGTAGAGGAGCTGTGCCGCTTTCTTGTAGAGGATGTCGTTGATCAGCGTGCTCTTGCCGGAGCCGGAGACGCCCGTGATGCAGACGAACTTTCCCAGGGGAAGCGTCACGTCGATGTTCTTGAGGTTGTTCTCGCGGGCGCCCTGGATGGTAACCGTTAGGCCATTGCCGGGCCGTCGCTCGTCCGGAAGCGGGATCTGGCGGACGCCGGAGAGGTACTGGCCGGTTATGGACTCCGCCGACGCCTTAATTTCGTCGAGCGTGCCGGCGACGACGACGCGGCCGCCCTGCTCGCCGGCGCCGGGTCCCATGTCGATGATGTGGTCGGCGGCGCGCATCATCGCCTCGTCGTGCTCGACGACGATGACGGTGTTGCCGAGATCGCGCAGTCGCTCCAGCGTGCGGATCAGGCGCGCGTCGTCCGCGGCGTGGAGTCCGACGGTGGGCTCGTCGCAGACGTAGAGGACGCCCATGAGGCCGGAGCCGATCTGGGTGGCGAGACGGATGCGCTGCGCCTCGCCGCCGGAGAGCGTTGCGGTGCGGCGGTCGAGCGTCAGGTAGCCGACGCCGACTTCGACGAGGAAGTCGAGGCGGGCGCGAATCTCCTTCAGTATCTGATGGGCGAGTTGCTGCTCGCGCTTGGAGAGCGGCGTGTCTTTGCCCGCGAGCCGCTCGAACCAGCGCTGCTCGTCGAACAGGCTCATCTGCGTGACTTCGATGATGTTCTTGTCGGCGATGGTGACGGCAAGCGACTCCGGCTTGAGACGGGCGCCCTTGCACTCCGGGCAGGGGCTGGCCGTCATGTAGCGCTCGATCTCGCCGCGGACGTAGTCGGACTCGGTTTCGCGGAAGCGACGGTTGAGGTTGGGGACGACGCCTTCGTAGGTCGTGTCGTAGTACGAGACGTTGCCGGCGTGGTTCGTGTACCTGACCGTGATGTGCTCGCCGGTGCTGTGGAGCAACTTATCGATGTCCTCCGTCTTGAGGTCCTTCACGGGTACGTGCGTCGAGAAGCCGTGCTTCGTCGCCATCGCCTCGACGAGGCGGTAGTACCAGCCGGAGATGGTGCCGGCGCGCGCCCAGGGCTGGAGGGCACCCTGCGACAGGGTCAGGTTCTTGTTCGGGATGACGAGCTGCGGGTCCAGGTCCAGCTTGACGCCGAGGCCGGTGCAGGTGCGGCAGGCCCCGTGCGGGCTGTTGAAGCTGAAGTTCCGCGGCGCCAGCTCACCCAGGGAGATGCCACAGAAGACGCAGGCGAAGTGCTCGGAGTAGAGTCGCTCTTCCTCGCTCCGCCCATCGGCGGACAGGCTCTCGATGGCGACGAGGACGACGCCGGCACCGAGTCGAAGCGCCGTCTCGACGGAGTCGGCGAGGCGTGGGCGCTGCTCAGGGGGCGTCTCGCCGTCGCTGCTCGGCGCGGAGCCTTCCGTGACGAGGCGGTCGACGACGAGCTCGATGGTGTGACGGCGGTTCTTGTCGAGCTCGATGTCTTCGCCGAGGTCGCGCACGTCGCCGTCGACGCGGATGCGGACGAAGCCGGCCCGGCGGGAGTCGTCGAATATCTGCTGGTGCTCGCCCTTACGGTCGCGGATGAGCGGCGAGAGGATCATGATGCGCTTGCCCTGCGGTAGGGCGAGGATGGCGTCGACGATCTGCTGGACGGTCTGCTTTTGGATGGGCCGGCCGCAGTTGGGGCAGTGCGGCAGGCCGGCGCGGGCCCAGAGGAGGCGCATGTAGTCGTAGACCTCCGTCTGGGTGCCGACGGTGGAGCGCGGGTTGCGGCTGGCGCCCCGCTGGTCGATGGAGATGGCTGGAGAGAGCCCCTCGATGTAGTCGACGTCGGGCTTCTCCATCTGGCCCAGGAACTGGCGGGCGTAGGCGGACAGGGACTCGACGTAGCGTCGCTGCCCCTCAGCGTAGATGGTGTCGAAGGCGAGGGAGCTCTTCCCGGACCCGGAGAGGCCCGTGATGACGACCAGACGGTCGCGGGGAATAACGACGTCGATGTCCTTGAGGTTGTGTTCGCGGGCACCCCTGACGATAATGGCGTCCAGCGGCAACGGGGTACTGCCTCCCAAAGATAGATGTGGATATCGCCGAACTTTGATTGTAGCAGCGGGGGCAAGGGCCGAACAAGGATGTTAGGGGGCTTCTCCATTGGCGGCCCCTGTGCAGTCTAAGCTGGGCGCAGAGCGCACCGGGAGGTCGCCTTGTCCACCATCCTCGTCATCTCCTCGGACCGGCGGGCCTGCGACGCCCTGAGGGGAGCGCTGGCCGCCCAGGGGCACCTGGTGACGGACGCCGCCAGCAGCGACGACGGGCTGCGGGCCCTGCACACGCTGCGTGCCGACCTGGTGGCGCTGGATCTGGCCGCACCCGGCCTGCCGGCGGAGCAGTTCTGCCACTGGCTGCGGGCCGACCCGGACCGGCTCCACGTGCCCGTCCTCTTCCTGGGGCCCCGCGCCGCCCTCCAGGTGGAGGGCACGCTGCCTTCGGCCCTCCGGCCCGGCGTAGACTCCTACCTGGGGCGACCATTCGACGCAGAGGGCCTGACGGAGGCGGTGGCCGGGCTGCTGCCGGGCGATGGCGGCGCACCCGCGGGGCCGGCGAGGCCCGTTCGCGCTGGCCCCCTTTCGCTGGACCCTGTCGGGCGCTTCCTGCGCTGGGCTCACCGGGCTGCGGGTGGCGAGGGCCGCCAGATTCGTCTCACGCCGATCGAGTGCCGCCTCCTCCGGGAGTTCATGGAGAAGCCCGGCCTAGCGCTTTCGACGGAGGAGCTGCTGGTGAGGGGGTGGGGCTTCTATCCGGGCACCGGCGGCGCCGAAGTTCTGCGGGCCCACGTTCGCA
>JALHUB010000051.1 GCA_022865685.1 Dehalococcoidia bacterium
TGAGCCGGGGAGCAAGATGGTTCTCAGCGACAGGTCTATTCGGGAGGAGCTGGCGGCCGGGCGCCTGCGCATCGAGCCGCTGATCGACGACGCCCTCCAGCCCTCCAGCGTCGACCTCCGCCTCGACCGGCTCTTCCGCGTCTTCAAGAAGACCGACCGCCCCCACATCGACGTGCGCGAGCCCTGCGACGACTGTACGGAGCTGATCACGGTCGACGAGGGCAAGCCGTTCGTCATCCGCCCGGGCGAGTTCATCCTCGCCAATACGCTGGAGACCATCACCCTGCCCGACGACCTCGTCGCCCGCCTCGACGGCCGCAGCTCGCTGGGGCGCCTTGGGCTGCTGGTGCATGCCACCGCCGGCTACGTCGACCCCGGCTGGAGCGGCAAGCTGACGCTGGAGCTGTCCAACGTCTCGCCGATGCCCATCGCCGTCTACTGCGGCATGAAGATCTGCCAGATATCGTTCCTGCGCCTGTCGACGCCTGTCGACCGCCCCTACGGCTCGCCCGGGCTCGGCAGCAAGTACCAGGGCCAGCAGGAGCCGACGCCGAGCCGCATCCATCAGGACTTCAACGACTGATCTCAGGTAGAATACGCGCAGGCTCGCCCGAAATGGCGATCCCGTCTCGACGCGTGGTCGAATGATGATGGACTACATGGCGCGCGCCCTCGAACTCGCGCGACAGGCGCTCGGCACGACCAGCCCCAATCCGGCCGTCGGCGCGGTGCTGGTCAAGGACGGGCGCGTCATCGGTGAGGGGCACACGCAGCCGCCGGGCGGCCCGCACGCTGAGGTCGTCGCTATCGAGCAGGCGGGCGACGCCGCGCGCGGCTCGACGCTGTACGTCACGCTGGAGCCCTGCCGCCACTTCGGTCGCACGCCGCCCTGCACGAAAGCGATCATCGACGCCGGCATCCGCGAAGTGCGCTTCTCGCACGAAGACCCCGACCCGCACGGACGCGGCCAGGCGGCGCGTGAGCTACGAGAGGCGGGCATCGACGTCCACGCCGGCGAAGGCGAAGCAGAGGCGCGGCGCATCAACGAGGCCTACATCAAGCAGCGTCTCACCGGCCTGCCGTTCGTCATCGCCAAGTGGGCCATGAGCCTCGACGGCAAGATCGCCGCCACGAGCGGCGACTCCCGCTGGGTGAGCGGCCCCGAGACGCGCGAGTGGAGCCACCGCCTTCGCACGCAGATCGACGCCATCATGGTGGGCGTCCGCACGATACTGGTCGACGACCCACAGCTAACGGCGCGACCCGGCGGCGCCGTGCCTACCGGCAGGCAGGTCGACTCCGGCCGGCAGCCGCTGCGCATCGTCGCCGACAGTCGCGGGCGGATGCCGGTGACGGCGCGCGTTCTCGACGGCCCCGGACGGGCGCTGCTGGCGACGACCGAGGCGTCGAGCGCGGTCTGGCGCAAGCAGATGACGGAGGCCGGCGCCGAAGTGCTCGTCCTGCCCGACGTCGAAGGCCGCGTCGACGTGGCTGCACTGCTGCGGGTCCTCGGCGAGCGTCAGACGCTGAGCCTGCTCGTCGAAGGCGGCGGCGAGCTGCTGGGGTCGTTCTTCGACTGCGGCCTCGTCGACAAAATGCATGCCGTCATCGCGCCGCTCGTCATCGGTGGGCGGGACGCGCCGGCGGCCGTCGCTGGTCGCGGCGTCGAGCGGATGGCGGAGGCGCTGCGGCTGCGGGACGTCGTCGTGGACCGCCTCGGTGAGGACACGCTGGCAACGGGCTATGTCACGGCAGACGCAGCA